>JAJFMC010000222.1 GCA_021772365.1 Chlamydiota bacterium | reverse complement strand
TTGAACGGCAGTCAGTAAGGCATTGATAACGGCAACAGTTTGGCTCATAGGTGCTTCGAACAAGCCAAGTAGTTGTGCACGCATCTCATCTTTACCAGGTAGTTTGGACAATGCTTCAACATCACCGGCACTATAGAGTTTACCATCTAGACGTCCACCTAATACAGTCAGTGCTGAATCTGAACTCTTACTGAATTGAAAGACTGCTTTTGTCATTTCAATGGAGTCAGAACCAGCAAAAGCAAGCCCAACATGTCCGGGGAGATTCGATAACTCAAGTTCTACTCCGGCCGCAGAAGCAGCTTTCAGTAGAATTCGCTTTCGAATCATCTGCACTTCACCGCCGATTTTGGCAATGTTAGTACGGAAGTCACCCATCGTGGTAGCAGTGATATTGGAATACTGGAATATTGCAAAATCACCGTACTCATCCATTTGCTCTTTTACTTCATCGAGCAGGAATTGTTTATCTTCACGCATTTGACTCTACCCCTTACGCTGATTCAGCAGCTTGAGCTTGTTTCAGATCAATTTTAATACCCGGACCCATAGTCGATGAAATGGATAAGGATCTGAGATAATGACCTTTAGCTGCTGCTGGTTTAGCTTTCATAATCGCATCGAGAAAAACTTTGATATTTTCGACTAGTTTATTGTCGTCGAAAGAAACTTTTCCTACTGCGTTATTAATAACAGCATGACGATCTAGTCTGAACTCGATCTTACCACCTTTAAGTTCGTCAACAGCTTTGCTGACGTCGGTAGTGACGGTTCCTGCTTTTGGTGTTGGCATTAGACCGCGGGGTCCGAGGACCTTACCTAATTTACCAACGTTTCTCATCATGTCAGGTGTGGCGATGACAGCATCAAAATCTGTCCAACCGTTGCTTACTTTTTCAAAAAGTTCTTCGTTGCCCGCATAGTCAGCTCCAGCTTGAAGCGCTTCATCAACTTTTTCGCCTTGAGCGAAAACGAGTATTCGTAGTGTTTTACCCGTACCATTCGGTAAAGTGACGGTTCCACGAACAAGCTGGTCTGATCTACGTGGGTCAACACCAACTTTTAAAGAAATTTCCACAGACTGATCAAATTTGACAGCTGGGCATTTCTTTAAAATAGCGATAGCTTCGACAACAGAGTACTCCTTAGTGGAGTCCACCATTTCTGCTATCTCCCGAATTCTTTTACTTTGTCGACCCATATTTCCTTCTTATTGTTCTTCTTCATCTAGATCGATTCCCATCGATCTTGCTGTTCCTAATACGATATTAATAGCAGCATCAAGATCTCTTGCGTTGAGATCTTCCATTTTTTCTTCAGCGATTTTTGCTGCTTCAGAACGTTTGATTTTACCTACTTTATCGCGATTAGGTACAGCTGAACCTTTCTCCAGTTTCAAGAACTTTTTGAGTAGTTCCGGAACAGGAGGTTTTTTCATAATAAATGTAAACGATTTATCACCATACACAGAGATAACAACTGGGAGTATATCTCCAGCCATACTCTGTGTTTTGGCATTAAATTCTTTACAAAATGCCATGATATTGACTCCGGCCGCACCCAGTGCAGGACCAATTGGCGGAGCAGGATTTGCTTTACCAGCTGGAATTTGGAGTTTTATAATTTTTTCTAGTTTTTTCTTTGCCATGTATAATCCTTGAAGACTTTACTGGTTACTATAAATAAACCTAATTTTAAAAAAAAAGGTGTTCGGCAGAGGCAACCTAATCTAATTATTGTTACTCTAGCAGTATCAGCTCGCTGAACTTGCATCCACGTCAGAAACCTCTTCAACTTGAGAGAATTCGAGGTCATCGACGCGAGTTTCACGACCAAATATTGATACATTGACGCTAAGTAACCCTTTTTCGGGAAACACTTCGGTGATTGTTCCGAGGAAGTTGACAAAAACACCATCAATAACTTTGACGGTATCACCAACATTAAATTGATGTTTTTGTGTCACGGACTTACTCTTCTCTTCGAGGTCTCTTAGAATCTCGCCTACCTCATCGTCAGTGAGGGCTGTAGGAGCTTCTCCTCCAAGAAAATCAATCACACCGTTCGTTTCCTTGACATATTGCCAGGACTCATCAGTGAGTATCATCTTCATCAAGATGTAACCAGGCCAAATTCTTTTTTCAACAACACGTTGTTGTCCTTGTTTTATCTCAGAAACATTTTCTGTAGGGACAAGGATTGTGTCGATGAAATCAGTCATCTTTTGATGTTCCAACTGCTCGATAAGGGCCTTTTTAACCTTGTTCTCATTCGCAGACAATACTTGTACGACATACCATTTGTACATTCTTACACCGACTTTTGTTCTTGGCTTAAACTCTTATCCAAAAATGAAACCTGCTAACCCTTCAAGAGTATTCAACCCACCACGAATTAAGAGGTCGATAAAATAGACTCCCATTCCACAGGTGAACGTCGCACCTACAACGATTTTCGTGTAGACTTGAAGTTCTTCTTTGTTCGTCCAGGTGATCTTTTTAAACTCAGCTTTTACATCG
>JAJFMC010000221.1 GCA_021772365.1 Chlamydiota bacterium | reverse complement strand
TTTGGAGTAAAGCAAGGATTGCTTTTGTTACTAGCTGTATAAAGGAGATTGTAGAGTCCTCTTCACTAACAGATTTCGTGTCGACAAAAGCAATCCTTGTTTTACTCCAAAGCGCTTCGCGTGACCTATTCGGTGATGGAGCGTTAGCTAAAACTCAAATAACTTTTTTAATATCCGGTATCCTGGATGAGTATAATAGTACCTTGGATGTTTAACTGCTTATGTGTTACTAAAAAGAAATAATTCTATTTTTGATCTCAAGTCCTGATTTAATATTGGGAATTTTGAATAACGACCGGTATATATACCGAAGTGAACTCAAAAATTGCTTTTTGGCAAAGAAAAAACTAATTTTTGAATTCACTTCTATATGCCCAGGTAGATTGAAGAGTTATTTTTAAAAAATCAAGACAGGAGTAAGTACAATGCACGAAGACTATGATAATCTTTTAAAAAGCTTTGAAAAGGCTATTAAGAAAAAGGAAAAAAATAAATTTAGCAAGGAGGATGTTAAAGATATTTATAAAGCAGCATCCAAGCTTTTCGACGGAACTGTAATTTTAGAGCAAAATCAAATCGAGCAGATTCGCAATAAGTGGGTTCGATTAGCTGAGGGTCGGATCGACAATGGGAATGCTATGAAAAAGTTGCAAGGGACTAGTCGAGCTGAGGCTATTCAATCCGTCTTGCTTTCAATTTTTTAAAGAGGTACTCCTTAAAAAATATCTGTTCACGCAATGCCGTCAAGTTAGCCCTTTTATTTCCTGCCAGTTTTGTCTCCAAATAGAAGTGTTATATATAATACATTGTATCAATGAGTGGTAGTAGGAGGCGATTTTTAGTCAGTGTGACTGGTCAATATGTTCACTGGATAAGATAGGATATCACTATCCTGATAACCCCTTGTATACACCGAAGTGAACTCAAAAACGGAATTTTGGCTTTGAGAAAGTCTCGTGGTTGGTAGATCTATTAACATGCATCGACTTACGACTTCCCTACTACGAGAGTTTCTCTTTGCCAAAAACCAAAATTTGAAACACGACCGGTATAATATTCACGGCCCTTGATAGGTTAAGTCTTGATCATCCTACCTATCCAGCTCATCCTGTCAAAAAAACTAAATAGAATGGCATTTAGTGATCACGTTTATTTGGGATAAACTTTCTCTTCACCGGCGCTCCATCATCAGACAAAACCACTGTCATCAAAAAAATATCGAGCAGCTTCCAGTTTCTGCGAATGGATTTTACATCAAAGAGGAACGTGTCGGAGTTTAAAGGGTAGGTTTCATGATACACTCCCTGATGGTAAGCAGAGGTGCCTTGCAAGGATAGGAATTTGATTGACATCTTTCATGTGAATCATAATCATAACGTATTTCTTTGAATTTTAATAAATAATGGAGAGTAAATACCATGGTAAAACTAGTCAATCAGTCAACAGATAACGAACAGATCCAGCCAATTCAAAAAGGTGAGGTAACTCACAAGGGATACAATTGGAAAACGATTAGGTGCTGTTCCACAGCTCTTTTAACAAAAAGTTTAATAATAGGATCGATACTCGCATTGTGTTTATTGAGTTGTGTAAGTGCCGAGGACACAAAACCCAAATGGAGGGTAGGGTGTGCGCAAACTTATGGGTTATCAGGTCGTACTCATAGTACCCAAAATGGTCTTAACATGTTGGAAATCATGAAAAATAACCAAACACTATATAACATTATCAAACCTTTTTTGAAGGCCTCACTAATGGGTTCTGATAATATGGTAAGTTGTGATTTGTATAGTCAGGCATTGTTGTATGAAGGGGATATAAACGATTTTGTTTATACCCCTAAACATTCTTCATCTGCTTCGGCACTTGATATACCTTCTTTTGTATATCTGTTAGCGCTAGGAATACTTTTTGGTTAATTAAAGAGGAAATTGCAAAATTATTTTGGCGCGTGCTTTAAGGTAAAGACCTACTAAAAAAAAGTGTTGTAGGGTATATCCGTGAAGTATGGATATCAATCAATACTTCGAAGATTTGTCATTTACCTCTCTACGCAACGATATTGCTCATACGACTGCTTCTTCTCTTCGTAGAGATCTCATCGCTGGAATAACAGTAGCCTTGCTAACAGTCCCGCAAACTATGGCATACGCTCTCATTGCAGGCCTACCAATGTCTTGCGGGATCTTTGCTGCCATCTTTTCAGCAATGATCGCATCGATATGCGGCTCTTCAAGGCACCTCGTGGTCGGACCGAGCAACGCGATCGCCATTCTTATCCAAGCAGGGACGGCACAAATTCTTTTTACCTACTACCGAGACCTTGGGGGGGTGGAAAGGGAGTTCATGGCTGTCAATATCCTCATGCAACTGTCGTTACTCGTCGGTATTTTCCAGTTAATCGGTGCTGTCTTCAAACTAGGACGCCTTACGCAGTTCGTAAGCCACTCTGTTATCGTTGGTTATCTTCTAGGGGTCGCTGCGGCGGTGGTGGTCAGTCAGTCGTATACTTTTTTAGGAATACCTAAATATGAAGGGGTGCATGCTACCTACGATAAATTTTTACATCTCGTTGCAAGCCTTCAATCTATACACTGGCCAACAGCACTGGTCGGGTTGTTTAGCATTGCTTGTATGATGATCTTACGGAAAATTGACGATAGGATACCCGCCGGCGCTCTTATGTTATTGATCGTAACAATGATCGTGTGCGGTGAGAATCAGATTATCGAGGGAGGACTATTTGGGTCAGCGAATCTTGCCGAAACAGATCGGATATACCACATCAATCAGGTTGGAGATACAGGACTCTTCTACGGCCTGATCCCAAACTGGTCTCTTCCATACTTCAACTGGAAGTTGATGAACAGCATGATCCCTTTTGCTTTTGCCGTTTCGCTGCTAAGCATCCTTGAGTCGACGTCTGTATCACGTTCGATTGCTGCTTCATCGGGACAACGCCTGTCCGTGAACCAGGAAATTCTTGGTCTAAGCATCGGCAACCTTATCTCTTCATTTGTCGCAGCCATGCCTATATCAGGAAGCCCCTCTAGAACAGCATTGAATTACCAAATGGGTGCAGAATCGCGGTTTTCTGCAATATTTTCAGCGATGGCTGTTGGACTGTTTGCATTCACTTTTCAACCGGTGATATCATTGATTCCTCTTACGGCTCTTGCTGCACTAGTTCTTGTGACAATCGTTCGTATTGTCAACAAAAAGCAGTTGATGCTTTGTCTTAACGCAACAAACTCAGACGCTTTTGTGTTATGGACGACTGTTATCGCTTGCCTGTTTTTTAGTTTGGATATTGCCTTTTACATAGGTGTTGCTTTATCTATCACATTGTACTTGAAAAAAGCGTCTACTCCAAAAGTCAAAGAATTCGATGTTGATGAAAAAGGTAAATTGCACCATTGCACTAAGAAGGGACATACCGAAAAAAAAGTTATACGTTTCGTGAAAGTCGAAGGAGAACTGTTTTTTGGCGCTGCCGATATTTTCCACTCGAATCTGAAGGCCTTTACACTTGCTGATACAACAACGAAAGTAATCATTTTGCAACTGAAAAATGCTAGAGATATGGATGCTACTGCATGCCTTGCCTTACTGCAACTTCATGGCTACTTGCAAAGTTTTGCTAGGCAACTCGTTATCTGCGGGATCACCCCTGAAGTATTGCGTGTGCTGAATAATTCAGGCCTCATGGAATTGATCGGCAAGGAAAACCTCTTTCCTTTTGATGAGAAACACCCAAATGGACATATGCACTCCGCAATGGAGCGTGCTCGCGAACTTGTCAAACAAAACGAGGATATTCAACTCCTTATGAGGCCTGATCGACAAAATGAAAAGAGGCTTATACACAACAAAGCACGTGGAATAAGCTAACTTGTTCCTAAGAAAGGCTCTGCACCGTTCCACGGTTTCACTCCATTTTTTTCTTTGGAAATTCTCCATTTTATCGCGAAACGGCGAAGAGTCCTCATACACAAAAATGTTACCTTCATTTGAACCACGCACAAAAAATGACTTTTTCAAAGGCAAAATTCCAGTTGTTGAGTTCATTTTGGTATATAGAGGGAATTGCAAAAATATTTGGGCTGTTTTCTAAGTCTTTTTCCGCCTCGATCCGGGCTCGTTCTTACAAACAACGCATGGTTGGCTGCGAACTCCGCCCCTTGCGTGCCTAAAAAAACTCTAGAAAACTGCTTCAACTCTTTTTGCAATTCCATCTATATTTATTTTTTTTGGGTAAATATGATGTTTACCAGACGGCGTAGTTTACCTTCAGGACACTGCAAAGGTTTTACCCCATGCCAAGCATTATTTGTGTTTTTAAATATTAAACTGCGGTTGTTTATGATGGGTATTTCTGTAACATTTACAAAGTCAGTAATTTCAGGGTTATTAACGTTCTTCGATAGATTGTCTAGGATAAGAAATTCACCTCCCCATTCAGGATTCCAATCATCGGACGTATTGAAATAGATTAGATGAGTTCCTAACTTGTACTTCGTGTCGAGATGTGGGCTAATATCATTTCCAGTGATACCGATGTGCCAGGCAATGTTTATTCCGAAGTTGTTGGTTCCCAATAATTTTGATACAAAATTGTAGTAAGCTCTACTGCTTGTCAGTTCCTCGATAAATTCCTGCCAACTAATCCCCAGATTTTGAGGCTTAAGGAGTCCCTTCCCTGTTTCTTTTACAAGTTCAGGATAAGGGGTCACTTGATAAGAGGCATAATAGCGATCATGAGTTCGTTGTTGCGTTTCCCCTCTAATTATATTTTCATGGTATTGGAAGAGCTCTTGAGATGGAAAATCACGGTGTAAAGCCTCAAACCCTTCTTGTGTCAAAACTCCATGAATAGGAACCCAAGGGAAACTCTTTCCAGTTGTTACTTCTTCAATATCAATTGTCTCTAACAACTTATTATCAAAATATTCCATGAAAACACCCGCTTTACTGTGTATATAGCCTAAAGTTGAAGGTTTGGAATAAAATAGTCAATAATCTATGGTGAAAATTTAACCCCAAGGAGGAATATCATGCGTAAACAAGTGATTCGCTTATCAATTCATCAGACAAGTAAGGTGCTCGCTATCCTTTATTTTCTGATAACACTAATCTTTACCGTTCCTGCAGCTATAGTTCTTTATATTCAGTCACAAGACCCAGCGTTTTTCCTTTTCTTTATCTACCCGTTTTTCTTTGCCATTGTCACCTATATTTCAACAGCTATTTTGGGGTGGTTTTATAACCTTATCTCAAAAAGTTTTGGCGGAGTAGAGTTTGAACTGGAAGATAAAGACGAATAACTCCTACTCTACTGTCATCACCTGATATGTCGGATAGGCAAAACTGTTGTTAGGTCGAGGAGCTCCAATGATAGAGATCTCTTGACCAACATGATCCTGCAAATTCATTTTTGTACTGTACAAGAATGCAATCGGCGTATTGTAATTGTTCAATAACACGTAATCGCCAGGTTTGTTTTTGACATTACGGTTATAAGGTTGGATCGTGCCTCTAAGGGTGATACCTCTACTCATTTCATCAGCATAGAAATCATCCATAGAACCCTGGCTGTTTTCTTCAGTCCACTGTTCATAGAGTTTTTCTTCTTGGGGCATCCAAGGAGAGCTCACGATAGTGATGTTTCCTGAATCGTGAGAACTGCCCATTTGGTTCTCTAGATCGCTAAGTTTTTTGAGCTGCTGCTTATAAGCTTTGCTAAGGCGTCGGTTTTCATTCTGCAAAGATTCAGCATCGATAAAGTTTTTGGACTTGGCTTCTAAGTAAGCAATCTTCTTCTTTGTATACTGATCTTTGAAATCTATTAAAAGCTCTCTAGCACGAGTCTTTTGCTGATCGAAATCTGCATAGTTGTTGACGATAAGATCATATTTTTGGATGATCCCTTCATAGTCGATTTCTTCAAATGCCCTATCGCTATTTTGATGGCTTGCCATATAGGCGGTATCAAGTAGTTGGTTTACTTCGTCACGACGTTTGTTGATTTTTGCCATGTAACTAGAGTCGCCGATGTTTTCGATATAGTCCTTGCTAATGTAGAAATAGGTGTCTGATGGTGGCAGGATTTCTAACCACTTGCTATTGATTGGGCTAACACGACCGGTGATAGAGTCTCCTGTATTGAGTTGCGCAACAACAGGGGAGTCGAGTGTAGGCTCCAACCGTATATTGACATGGTGCCCCTCGACGACGCCATCAAGAACGTAGGTTCTGAAAATATAAGCCTTGATATCTTCTGGGGATTGCACAGCATAGAAATCATCGTCTTCATTTACGACGACGATCATTTCTCCTTTCTCAAGCTCTCTTAAAATAGGGCTGTCTAGGCTTGGATTTAGCCTCATTCTCACGCGGTTTTTTACAACTTGCCCGGTAAAAGCAGTAAAAGGTTTTTTTTGCTCTTTTACCACAGTAGTCTCTACTTGCGGTTGAGTATCCGTTTTTTGTGACTCTTCGCTGTTAACGGAAGTAAACGGTAATGCTAAAAGCATTGATGCTAATGCAGATATTGTGGCGATACGTTTCATGGTTCTGCTCCTAAAGAAGGTGACACAGGTATTTTTCAATAATATGAGTGAATATAGATATTATGAATTTCAGAGATAATTGACAAGGAAATCAGAGCGTTTTTTTTGGATAGTTCAGAATTGGCTAGACAAAAAGAAGGTTGAGGATACAATGAGGATCAGAGACGCTGCATAGGTATATGATTATGAGTAAGGGCACATCATTAGTAGAGAAAAAATTGAAGAAGATTCTGAGTTCGCTTGAGTATACCGAGTTGGATGACTATAAGGATCCGAAGCGCTGGCAAACAATGACCTCTAATGAAAGAGAACTGCTAGGCAAGCTCTTCATCATGCAAGGACATGACCTTTTGGATAAAGGTGAGAAAAGTGCTTTGAAAAGTTTTGATCTAGCCGTTAAGGCCGCTCCAAAAAGTCCGATGATCTTTTTTGAAAAAGGACAAGCGTACTCAACTCAAAAGAACCTACGCTGTTTAAACTCAGCATGTAAAGCTTATGATAAAGCCACTCGTCTAGAACCCGACTACTTCGATGCTTGGTGCCAATGGGCTCATGCACTCATCCTTGTCGGTGAACTCAAAGAAGATGGCGAGTTCTTTGTCGAAGCGGACGAAAAATTTCGTCATGCAGAAAAATGCTACCCTCGCAAGGCAAAACAAGAAAAACCAAATTTCTACTGGCACTGGGGGCACTGCTGGCATTTGATGGGGAAACTTTCCGGTGAAGCTATTGACATTTCGAAAGCACTTGAAAAGTATAAATTAGCTGAGTCATATGGCGCAAATATAGCGGATTTTTGGAATGACTATGGCAATGCTTTAGGTGAGCAAGCCTGTCTTCTTGGAATGGACAATCTTTTTTCTGAAGTTGTCGATAAGTTTCGAAAAGCTGTGACAAATGATCTTAAAGATTTCGAAGGTTGGTTCGGTCTTGCATGCAGCTATATGCGTATTTATGAAACGACTCAAGACGATGACGATTTTGAACTTGCCAATGAAGCTTTTGCATGTGCTTCAGAGTTAGACGCCAAAAATATGATGTTATGGGTATGCTGGGGGCAACTCTTTCTCTTAACTGGAAAATCAAGGCGCGATGTTGATCTGTTATACGATAGCACCATCAAATTTGAAGAAGCTAACTTTTGTGAGTCTAATCATTCTTTAGTCCTCTGTAGGTGGGCAGAAGCATTGATGTGTTTAGGTGCTTTACAAGAAGATATTCAGCTGATTCGTCAAGCGGAAGAGAAAATTATTCAAAGCACGAATAATGAGCCTGAAAATGCAGAACTATGGTATTTTTATGGCAGAGTTCTCATTGAGGAGGGGCGTTATTTCAGTGATGTGAAGTTTTACCTCGACGCTATTGAAAAATACCAGCATGGGTTTTCTTTAAATAAAAGCCTTAAGCTTTTTCATTATGGCATAGCCATTGCCTTCTATGAAATCTCGGTTCTCACAGGTGATCAAGATGCTCTAAAGCAGGCGCTTAAGCATTTCAACGAACTGAATCAAGAGGAGAGTGATCTCCCACCCCAATTTTGGGTGGATTGGGGGAATGCTCTCTACAAGTACGGTGATGAAACCCATCAAAAACATTATATTGAAGCTTCCCTCAGTAAGTTTGAAAAAGCTATTGCTTTGCTTGGTGAGGATTTGAAAAAAGACCCCTTAATGGTTAGTTGTGTCTATCACTACGGCTGTGCTCTTGACTCCTTAGGGGATATGTATGACGATCCTGCTTTTTACGAAAAAGCGATTCAGCTACTTGGTCACGTCCTACAGTATGATCCTAGTTTTAGCCACGCTAGGTATAATTTAGCGTTGACCTTTGCACACCTTGGCGAGCTTATTTCCGATGTCACCTGTTTAGAAAAGTCGAATGAACACTTTGAAATTTTGTTAAATGAAGATCCAGAAGATGAAAATGGATGGAATGACTGGGGAGTAACTCTATTGAATATGGCGAACCTCGTCCGTGATCCTTCATTACCTGATTATACCGACCAGCTTTATTCCATGGCAGAATCAAAATTTCACCAGGCGATTGCCTTGGGTAATAACTACGCTTATTACAACTTGGCAGGTTATTACTCGATTATCGGCAACTATCATGCGGCTATGGAGTTTCTGCATAAGACTGAATCATCCAATTGTTTACCGGGTGTCGATGAAATTATGCATGATGAGTGGTTAGAGCCTTTGCGGCACACCGACGACTTCAGACATTTCATTACTCGTTTCATGCGCGAACATTAATCGGTTCGTGAGTCTCTGTAAAAGTGTGAGAATTGGCAGTCTACGAGGTGTTTAGAACGCAGAGGAGTAAAGGACGCTGACGGAGGTGAAGCTGTCGTGAGGAGGTGGCTTTCTTGAGTTCGGGACAAGGTAGCTCGCAAGCTCGATTCCTTACGTCACAGCACAGGCTTCGCCAAAACGCTAATTAACTTCTAATTTCTACCTTCTTGAAGTTTCACAATGTACAGGTGATTTAGTATGGAAAATTAAAATGGGATCTTAGAGAACCTCCTAAATATAAGATAAAGGTGCTTAAATGTTTTGGCGAGGCCTGTGCTGTGTGGTGTGGGAGCGAGCTTGCTAGCAACCTTGACCCGAACTCGGGAATCTTATCTCCTCGCGACAGCTTCACCTTCCTCTGCGTCCTCAGTGTCCTTTGCGCTCTCTGCGTTCTAAACACCTCGTAGACTGCCAATTCTCACACCTCACACCTCACACTTCTACACCCAAATATCTGGACTACTTCCCACCGCGAGAGGCACGCTTTCTGTCGTTCTCATCGAGAAGTTTCTTCCTGAACCGAATCATACCGGGGGTTACCTCAACAAGCTCATCCTCATGGATAAAATTGATCGCTTGCTCAAGATTCATCTTCCTGGGTGGAATTAGAGTGATATTCTCATCGGTACCTGATGCCCGAACATTCGTCAGCTGCTTTGCTTTTGTGATGTTGACAATCATGTCATTGTCACGGCTATTCTCACCAACGATCATTCCTTCATAAACTTCATCACCAGGAACGACGATGAGCTCACCACGATCTTGCAGGTTAAAGCAAGCAAAGCTGTTTGCTTTACCCGGGTTACCGCTAATCATCACGCCACGGCTGCGACTCTTGATATCACCACGCCAGGTGTCGAACTTTTCAAAAATCGAAGTGAGGATTCCTAGGCCTTTAGTTGCTGTAAGGAAATCACTACGGTAGCCCATCAATCCACGAGTGGGTAAGAGGAACTCAATTTTTGTGATACTATGCTCGTTAGTTTCGAGATGCTGCATTTCACCTTTACGCTTCGATAGCTCTTCAATGACACCACCGGCATACTCCTCTGGAACTTCGACATGCACACGTTCGATAGGTTCGCATTTCTGTCCGTCGATCTCTTTGACGATCACGCGAGGTTTAGATACGCTAAACTCATACCCTTCGCGACGCATCGCTTCAATAAGAACGGATAGGTGTAACTCTCCGCGACCTGCAACAGTGACACTGTCGTTGTCGTTATCAGACGTGTCAATACGTAAAGAAATGTTAGCGCGCTTTTCTTTATCAAGACGATCACGTACCTTGTTCATCGTCACATGCTTCCCGCTCTTTCCGGCAAAAGGACTGTTATTTACGGTAAATTCTATAGAGAGCGTTGGTTCATCGATGGATATAGGTGGAAGTTCTATAGTATTTTCGGAACTACAGATTGTATCGCCAATCATGACGTCCGGTATACCAGATAGGATGGCGATATCTCCAACAGTGGCTTCTTGGACTTCAATTTTTTGCAGGCCATGGTGGCCTTCAACTCTTGTTACTACCACATTAGATTTCTTTCCATCATTGTCGATATAGGTCACTTGCTGCCCTTTACGGACTTTTCCATTAAGGATACGACCGCAAGCCTGACGACCAACGTAGCCATCGTAGGAAATTGTCGATGTCTGCATCAGAAAAGGCTTGTCGATATCTCCTTGAGGAGCGGGCACTGCTTCGATGATAAGTTCGAAAAGAGGGCGCATGTCGACTCCTTCGTCGTCGACTTCTTTCATGGCAAATCCGGCAAGACCAGACGCATAACAGTAGTGGAAATCGAGTTGCTCGTCAGTAGCGCCTAGCTCAGAAAATAGGTCGAA
>JAJFMC010000023.1 GCA_021772365.1 Chlamydiota bacterium | reverse complement strand
TAACTCAGTTTACACTCACCGAAGATCATCAGAAAACTAAATCTCCAATTTTAGTTTCCACACCGTCAAAAGAGTGGACAAAATGGGGGATATTCCCTCACTCCTCCCTAAAAAATGTTTCTTGGGACCTTCCTTACGACGATATACCCAATTATTTTCACAATAAATGCAAAATTATTTCAGGAAGAACCCTCTTATCAGTAGACTCTTATCTAGCGTTCAAGAAAAGTAACATCAAGTCATTAAGAGACGGTTCGTCCAATATCCACTTACCGACAACGTCTAAACAAAAAAATCATGGAGTTTGGGTATCGAAAGGAACATCGATACACCCAAGTGCAAAAATCATCCCCCCTGTTTTTTTTGGGGAAAACACGTTCGTTGATGAATATGCCGAGGTCGGGCCAAATGTCGTCATCGAAAACAATTGCATTATAGATCGAAAAAGCAAGCTTACTAACTCATTAGTCTGTAAAAACAGCTATATTGGCGAATCTTTAACCGTGTCTAACTCGGTCGTCGATAGAAATTTACTTGTCAATACGAGCCTCAACTCAGAAGTGTCAGTTATTGAAGATTTTATCATCAGTGAAATAAAAACCGAACCCCTAAAACACCATATCACCAATAGCATTGAGAAATTTCTAGCAGTCACTCTTCTTCTTCTATTTCTTCCTGTCATCGCTGTTGCCTGGCCATTTTCCAAAATAAAAACCAAACGCGTTGTCTCGATACCTTGTCATCGCCTATCAACGGAACCACAGACGTTCGATCTCCTTGGATGGGAAATTGTACACGGTAAAAAATACCCATTTCTTAACACGCTCATAAGCGGAATACCACAACTCATTAACATCATCAAGGGAGACCTCCATTTTGTAGGCCTCCCACCAAGAGCGCCAGACGAAATTCATGCCCTACCCAATACGTGGAAGAATTTATATCTACGATCAGACGCTGGAATTATCAACCTTGCAAATATCGAACAAACTCCAACTAGTGACATAGATCACATATTTGCCTGCGAAATGTATCAAACGATGAATAAAAGCACCCTATTTACACTTAGATTAATCAGCCGCTGGCTAACTACTAATAAACTAAGAAGCTAACATCATTATGTTTAAATAAAGAGGGAATTGCATAAATATTTGGGCTGTTTTCTAGGCCTTTTTCCGCCTCGCTTCGGGCTCGTTCTTGTAAACAACGCATGGTTGGCTGCGAACTCCTCCTCTTGCAAGCCAAAAAAAATTTCTAGAAAACTGCTTCAACTATTTTTGCAATTCCCTCTGAAATATGGCTAAATCAATACCATCATACATCCTATACAACTTCAAACACTTAATGATTTTTAAAAAAAAACTCCCAAGATATTTACTTGTGGGATATGTTGAAGAGAGGTAGAAAGTATTAAGAATTTGATCGACGTTATATGCTCTTCAATCGTTGAAAAGCGTAGTATTGTCAATTGGCTAAATGAAAGGTTACTTCTCAAGGGGTGCTTAAAATGAAAAAAGCATTAATCGGATTGCTAGTAGTTTGTTTCATAACCATCGTGGTAGGTACCAGTTATTGGTATACCTCAAAGGATGAGGCCACTGAACAAGAAGAACAAGTAGTACTTTCCGACAATCCAGACGAAGATTACGACAAAGCTCTATCTCTCATCAACAATGGAAAACCACTAAAAGCGATACAAATCATTAAAAAGTATCGGGCTACAATCGAAACAGATAACGAAGACGGAAACCGGTGGCTCGATCTGTTTGTCAAAGCTAGTACAGAAATCCCTGATATTCGACAGCTCGTTTTTTTGTACCAATACCGCCCATCAAGCTTTAAAAATAATGAAGATGCTTCATTGATGCTTGCTGAAGCCTACCTGATCACAGGAAAAATGGAGGAGTATCATAAAATTCGAGAAATGTGGAAAGGCCGTGAGTCAAAATCCAATTATTGGCTAAACATCGATGCAGACTTCCTTATTCTAGACGGACGAAGAAATGATGCGATTCAGTTACTAAGTGAGCACTCTTACGAAGGTAAAGATGATGTCAATAGACTACTTAGACTTAGCTTACTAAATATCAACGAAAACCCAAAAAAGTCATGGGAACACCTCGTCGAGGCAAATCAAAAAGACCCCAATAATGCTACAATACTTTCTTACCGAGCACGCCTTCTGGAAGCTACTGGACAGGTAGCCTTAGCCCTCTCCGAATACATCGCAGCATCAGCGGCAGACTCTGATAACCTCGCATTGCGTGATCAACTCGGAGAATTCTTCATCAGACACAAACGCTATCACCAAGCAGTACAGGTCTACGAAGAGTCTCTTAAAAGCCTCGAACCAATCGACTCGATCCTTCTTAAAGCTGTTTTTTTAGGAAAAGTTATCGAACCATTTGATGTAGAAGTAACAAGTGATAACATACCCGATGGAAAAATCAAGCGCCTAATCGAATACATCGTTAATCTACCCCAATATCAATTCTGGAACGAAGAAACATTTACAAAAATCCCTAATCACCAAAAATACCTTGATACCCAACAAGTTACTTGGTGGCTTCGATTGCTATCATCTATCGACAACAACGACCTCACCAATGCAGAACAGCTACTACAGCACAATAGGTTTGAAGATATTGCCTGGAGTCCAGAAGTCACCTTGGCATTGAAACGTATATTGAATTACAAACTAAATAATAGCCTCAGTTTAGAAAATAGCCCGTTTAAAATAACCAACCTTGAAAAAAATTCTGAGGAAGTCAACACCAAATGGAAAGTTGGCTTTTACACACAACTCAATAATTTTGCTGAAGAACAAGAACTAAACCCTGAATTCGAAATGCCCGAGAATGTCAAAGCGCTTCTCGATAGCCCGCTAGCATTCTCAGTTGCACTATTGGCAATCGGCTGGGATGAAGCAGCATTGGCCATGCAAAAAAACAAGATTATTCCAGAAGATTTTCCTGAATGGGTAGCGTATGCATACACTCAAGCTCTAAGAAAAAATCAAGGGGATATGTCAGCTCTAGAGTATGCTACAATGCAGCACCAAACTCCACCTATGGAATTACTAACCGGTGAGATCATGATCAGCCAAAACAATCGAGATGCTGCAATCGTCCAACTAGAAAAACTAATTGTAGAAGACGATAATGTCGGTGTTCGTGCTGCATGGCTCCTCAGTCTGCTTTACATAAATGATGGTGATTACGCAAAGGCTAAAGAAATCGTTAATCAAAATGAAGCGTTTTCAAAAAGTGCCCTTGGAGTTGAATCCTTAGCGCGTGTTGCACTTTTAGAAGGAGATCTAGTCACCGCGGATAGACTATATAAGAGTATTGAGGGACAATCTTCTGAAGCTAAATCGTATCTTGCCCGCCAAGCATATCAAGAAAAAAATTGGGAACGAGCTAAAATGCTAACGATAGAACTGTTAAAGGAATACCCAAATAGCGTCATCCTTAGACAAAATTTGTTCAAAATCATGGAAGCCCAAAATGGAAATACTCCAGAGTTGAATAATAACGGAGAAATTTAGATTCATGAATATGAAGAGTAGAGATTAT
>JAJFMC010000220.1 GCA_021772365.1 Chlamydiota bacterium | reverse complement strand
TGAAAAAAGCAATTCTTGCTTTACTCCAAAGCCCAGCGGGCGACCTATCCGGTAATGGGGAGCTTTTGTTGACTGCATTGCGCGTTCGCGTCCTTCGCGTTTACAGCTTTGATCTGATGCAAATAGACACCTGAACAATTACGAGCTTCATGCGTTTTAGTACATTAGACCGAGCCGAACGACTAAACCACTGAAACCAAAAAACTCAGCCCAATTTGAATAATTCTGGATTTCATAACCGATCTGCATATTTGCATTTGCACATCCTACATTTGAAAATCCACAATCGACCCCAAAGAATATATCGTTGACGAATGTGTATAAACACTCTTTTCCATCATCATCGTGATAATCGTGCTTGCCGTCAACTATTCCGGTACTAGCTCGGAATAGTAGAGAAATAGGTATACTCCTATTGCAGATCTGTTTTTCACAAAGTTGCCATTTAGTTTCTATTCCGGTGTAGATACCAACAGCATCAAAATCATCACGAAAGTCATTTTCAAATTTTTGTTCAACACTTAATATCTTTACACCGGCAAAAGGTCTAAAAGTGGCATTTATACATTCAAAAGTAAAACGATATCCAGCTTCAATATCTAGCATATCGAAGTCAATTTTGTATTTAGCGCGCTCTTCAAGGTCCCAATCTTCACTTTTCGAGATATATAAGCGTGTGTACCGCAAACCAAAATCGATGCACTTACAGCTAATATTTGCCCCTACACGAAAATTACTATCATAGTTTGGGCAGAGGTATCTATTTTTGCCATCTCCAACATTTAAATATAAATCCGACCTGTTGACTTTCCAGTAGAGGTAATCAACATAACCAGAAAAGGACAAATTAGAGCAGCAAGGGCTTGATGATTCACATGTATCGGCATATGAACACGACGAGGTTTGCGAATTAGCCACCATTGCATTACTCATAAGCAGTAGTCCAAAAAACCATGGTAATAATTTCATTTTTTTTCCCTTATACAAATTGTAAATAGATTAGTTGATTTGTAGAGGGAATTGCAAAAATATTTGGGCTGTTTTCTAGGCCTTTTTCCGCCTTGCTTCGGGCTCGTTCTTGTAAACCCGCCATGGTTTACTACGAACGCCGCCCCTTGCGAGCCTAAAAACCCTCTAGAAAACCGCTTCAAATAATTCTGCAATCCCCTCTGTAACAAAAGAAGATATTAACTTGCCTCTTTACTGTACAGAAAATTTATGAATGAATTTTGGTGTCCATGTAAGTTATGCATCAAAAAAACTGCTGATTCATATCACCAATTAAATAGCATAAGTTTTTCTTTAGCATTTCTACAGAATATGCTATTTCGGCACTATGGATCATGAGGAACTAAATAACATTCTCTCTAAGTTGAAGGGAAATGCTGAAACGTATGCGAAGCTATCCACACCTGAGAGGATAAGACTTCTAAAAGACTTACTGAGAAAAACTTTAGACATTGCTGATCCTATGGTTCGTGCTTCGTGTGAAGCCAAAAGTATCCGTTACCCCTCTCCAGTTTCTGGAGAGGAGAGGCTTCAAGTCGTTTTTTCTCCTGTTCGCAACATACGTTTACTCATCGAGTCATTGCAAGGCATTGTGAGATATGGTTTGCCGCCACTTCCCGGGATACGGAGTTTGTCGAATGGACGAACAGTGGTGCGAGTGTTTCCTACAAACACGTTTGACAAGATACTATTCCCCAATTTTACTGGTGAAGTATGGATGCAACCCCATGTATCCATTGAAAACTTCCATCATTCTATAGCTGTCAAATACCAGAACCCTCCAGAAAAAGGAAAAGTGTCTCTTATTTTAGGAGCGGGAAATGTTGCTGGCATTCCCTTCATGGATGCGTTGTATAAGTTATTTGTAGAGAAAGAAGTGGTGATCCTTAAGTTGAACCCTGTCAATCAGTATATAGGTCCCTACTTGATGAGAATATTTGACGAGTTCATTGAACGTGGGTTTATGGCTATTGTTGAAGGAAGGGGAGAAGAAGGTAACTACCTTGCTCACCATGAAGACGTCAACAATGTGCATATTACCGGGTCTATTCACACCCATGACGCAATCGTCTGGGGTCCTAAGGGGATAGAGCGCGATACTAGGTTGGCAGATGATAATCCATTACTGAAAAAACAAATCACGTCTGAGCTTGGTAATGTGAGCCCAGTCGTCGTTGTTCCTGGTGAGTGGAGCGACAAAGAGCTAAATTTCCAGGCGGAAAACGTCGTTTCTATGCTTACTAATAATAACGGCTTCAACTGTATTGCGGTGAAGTTACTAGTCTTGTCAGAAGGGTGGGCGCAGAAAAATCTATTTTTAGATCTCATCTCTAGTAAATTTTCCGAAGTTCCCACCCGCAAAGCATACTACCCAGGTTCCGTGAAGCAGTTTGAGAGATTTGTGAGTTCTCAGGACAAGAAAAACGTAAGGTTGATGGGTACTCCAAAAGAAGGTGAACTCCCCTGGGCAATGATTCTAAATGTAGATGCAACACAAGAAGACCATATCTGCTTCAGAGAAGAGCCCTTTTGCCCTATTGTCGCTGTTACAGAACTCTCCGAGTCTAACCCCGCAACGTTTCTACAAACAGCTACAGAATTTTGTAACGAAGTGGTATGGGGGACATTGAATATCTCTATATTGGTGACGCCGTCTTCAGAAAGAAAGCCGGATGTTAAAATCAGTCTAGCCCGTGCTATTGAGAAGTTGCGCTATGGGGCCATCACAATCAATCACTGGGGGGCATTGCCCTACACCTTCGTTAGTCCACCTTGGGGAGGATATCCGGGTCAGAGTTTACACGATGCTCAAAGTGGTATCGGTTGGGTACACAATAGCTACTTACTTGAGAATATAGAGAAAACAGTGATTCGTGGGCCTATCACCTTCTGGCCAAAACCAGTCTGGTTTTATTCAAACAAGGAATGCCACACCATAGCCAAAAAACTCGTCCACTTCGAGGCAGCGCCTTCCGTGGCCAAACTAGCATCGATCATCATGAGTGCATTGGGTGGATAACCACATTTCTGGGGCGATTGTATGGAATTAATATTGAACAATATTATCTTCATTTACAAGAGGCTGATCTAGAGTGACACAAACTGGTTAAATTACAAGCTTTGCACTCTCAGACCATAATTGCTACCAAAAGTCATTCTATACCGATCGTGAATGAAGAATTGGTCGTGCCCGTGCCCGAGTGCGTGCCCGTGCCCGACAATCACATGGTGTACACTAACTGTTAAAAATTTTCTTTTTCAATTTCACGTCATTCGTTATATTCTTGCTTATGAAATCA
>JAJFMC010000219.1 GCA_021772365.1 Chlamydiota bacterium | reverse complement strand
CGTTATACTCAAACAAGTTGAAGATTTGGGTATTTAATAGGCTCCTTTGCCAAAAATGACCGCTGGGATAGTCTGTAGGAGAAGTTTCATATCCAAAAGAATGCTTTGGCTTTCTATGTATTTGATATCTAACTTCACTTGCTCATCAAATGGAATACTAGAACGGCCGGATACTTGCCAAAAACACGTGAGGCCAGGTTTTATGTCTAGACGGCGTCTTTCTTCAATCGTGTAATGTTCCACTTCTTCGGGAAGAGGGGGGCGGGGCCCTACTAGTGACATATCCCCTCTCAGTACACACCACAATTGTGGGAGTTCATCTAAACTTGATTTCCGAAGAATTTTTCCTATCGTAGTAATTCGAGGGTCTTTCTGCATTTTGAAACGTTTTGGGGTGACATCGTCACTATGGTGGATGAGCGCCTCTTTTTGTTTATCAGCATTGGTCACCATTGTTCTAAACTTGGGAAAGGGAAAAGTGACACCCCACTTTCCCACACGTTGGGTAATATATAAAATTTCGCCACCATCGGTACACTTAATGATACTTGAAATGAGGGTTATCAAAGGTGCAAATACAATGATGCTAACTATAGAAACCACAACGTCTAGAAACCTTTTGATGAAATAACTACTGTGTATAACAAGTAGCCATGCATATTTTTTCCAAGTATATTTAAACTTGGAAGAACGACTACGAGGCTGACTGTAACGTTCGTAGAGTTCTTCTATGATTTGATGCCTCGTCTTGGCATTATGCTTGTTTTTTTTCATCTATTCTTTTTTTTCTGTAACATCCTTCTTCTCAGGCAAAAGGAGTTGCTTGACAAGCACAGCAATCGCAGCTCCTATAAAAATCATCGGTGCTTTTATAAAGAATGCAAGAAGTAAACCACCAAAAATAAGGCTACGAACCATTCCTAGTTCTTCAACGAATCCTTCCACATTGCGAGCTGGCCTCATAATTTCTTTGGAAAAATATAGACCAGTGACAACACCAATAATGGTACCACCATAAAAGGGTTCGAAAAATAGTATGAGGATCCCTAGTATCATGGCGACATAAGCAACTGTGTCTGCTGTATTGCTTTTCGCGTAGTTATAGATATCTTCTATTTTTTCATTCTTTTTAAGATTATCCAGCGTTTCGTTGAACTTGCCTTTCGCAGAGCTTTCTTCAACCTTTTCTTCGCTTTTGTTCTTTTCTTCTTCAGCCATGTCAATACCTCACTAAATACATTTAAAAAAATTATGAGTCTCTTTGCAGTCATCACAAGTGAGCTTGGGTATATACCGATCGTGATTCAAAATTTGGAGTTTTGTCCCTGAGAAAGCCAAATTTTGAAATACGATCGGTATAAAACCAAAAGTATTGGGTCAAAGTGTAGAATTTTGTCTTTTCTATCTAATATTAATTTTACTTCAGCCTGAGTGGATTATCAACAAAAATTTATAAAACTCTTGTAAAGCAGAAAGAGTATGAATCCGCATACTTCGGTTTTATGGTTTAAATACCTGTATTTGAGTAAGTTGGGAGTGAATATGTTAGCTGAGATAATATTTTGTTGGGAAATAAATAAAAAAATGTTGTAGATATATGCATTTTTCCCTCAGATATGGTATTATTAAAGGTAGTAAACTGAATAAATTAACACCGAGACTCTCCATATGCTTAAAAAGTGGTTAGAGAGAATAAATTACGGCATTATCGCGGTCTTTGCCCTTTTCCTCATCGTTGCCGGATATTTACAGTGGCAACGGCCAGATATGCTGGATTTAAAACCTCCCCTAGAACAAAAAAGTACATTACCCAAGAATAGTTTTGCTCAAAAGCAAGACGCTTATGATCAGATTGGGGAACCTTTACTGAGTCTTGAATATTACCCTCCCAGAATGCAACTTCCCGATTTGAGGCAAAAACTCAACTATTATGGGCAAAATAGCCGACCAGATGCAAATAAAGACAGCTCGATGATGCATTTTAACACGAATAACCTGACTGTGTCTGTAGCTCCTAGTCAACCTCTTTATTTACAGTATGATAAGTCCGGTAACGCGGGAACCTACCGTTTTAGCCCAAATAACAAAGAAACCTCTTTGTGGGTCGAAGCTGTTCCTGGAGAAAAAGAAGCGTCGATTCTAGTACGTATGATCGATGAAAATGGAGAGCTTGTCACTTCTCCCTATGAAAATGAAGCTTTTCAGCTCAAAGAGAAAGAATTCACTCGGTATGGTGGGAAGCCATGGGAAATAGGTAAGTGGCGTGTCGATGGTACACTGCTCGCTCGCCAACGTGCTAAATGGTATGGTGTTGATAGGTTTTTGGAAAGGCACGGTGGTGAAGAATTTGAAGATATTGCAGGAAGAAATCGTATCGATTTCACCGACGATGAAGACCCATATTCCATCTTTGTAAACGAGGGGGCCACTCTTATCTGGAATGGCGAACGGTGGACAAGGGTCGTTCCGGGAGATAATTCAAAAGGTCACCCGCTTCTCGTCGTCAAAAAAGTCGATGAACGTCTGATGAACCTAGAATTATGGGATGTCGAAGGAAAGAAAAAAATTGCTCTCAACCTTTTGAAATCGATGGAGAATTGGGTGCCACAGAACCTGCAACAAGACTTTAAGTTTCTTGGTGCCAGAACCCGTTCCCAATTCGTATTTGAAGTTGATGATGAAAAGATGTTACTAAGTCCTCACGATTGGCTTCTTCTCACTGATGAAGGTTGGAAAAAACTCAGTACGATCGATGACATCGATGATTACGTAGAGCTCAAAGATAAAGGAACGTTATTCGTATTCGATGGCGTCATGCGTGTGGGCGACCAACAGGTTTTGAAAGGGGCGATGTACAATCAAACTCGGACAAAAGTTCACGACATAGATCTCCCCGTACAAAAAGATGGTCTTGTCTATCAGGAAGTGGAAAAAAATCGGAAAAACCGAGATCGGGAATCGATAAATGGTAAACCATCAACACCCTATGCTAATGGGCGTCCACTAGAAAAAAAACAGCGAAACAATAACCAAATTGAAAAAAATAGACCGAAACGTTCCTTTTGAATCGATGAACCGGTAAGGTCAAAAAAGATCACGCAAAACATATGATAAAACAATTAAAATATCACACAGTAGTCCTTTTCATTCTACTCCTTTTAATCATACAGATCATTCCTGACAGTGCGAATGGACAAACCATTGCAGAAAAAAAAGCCAGTCTTGTAAGCGGGGGAACTGGCGATCTTTCTCGTGAGATGCAGAAGTTTCTTCTACAGGTCAACAAGGAAATTCGCGAGCAAAGAGAGATTCTCAGGGTTCTTTACCAAGACGTTCGAGTGCTTTATCGCAGCGGTGCTGCTTCTGAGGAGTACGAGAAACTTCTCGAAGAGATCAACCAAGTGAAAAATAATATCGCTGTCCTACAGTCAAGTTGGCAGGAAATGGCCTCGGAAAATAATCAGGAAGAGGAGTATGCTCTGTGGCACCAGCCGGAAACGACAATCGGCGATTTGGTCATTGATTTCGGTTCGCAAGATTTTGTCTATCTGATGGATCCTGAAGTTGAAGATATTCCGCTTTCGGTCAGTTCAAATATTCCGATCCCAAGAGCATCGTGGTCTGAGATGCTGGAACTTATCCTCCAGGAAAATGGTGTTGGGATTAAGCAACTCAATCCATTTTTGCGGCAGCTGATTCTTTTGGAAGACGATAACTCCAATATTGAGTTAGTGACAAATATCCGTGCTGATTTGAATATGTATCCCGATGATACGCGCATTTGTTTTGTGTTAGAACCTAATCCTGCAGAAGTTAGGCAAGTTTGGTTTTTTCTAGATAAATTTGCCAACCCTAACAGTGCTGATTTAGAAATGATCGGTCGCGATATACTTATAATTGCTCCTGTGAAAGAAGTGCGCGAGCTATTGCGCTTGTACGATTTCGTAGAAGCTAATAAAGGAGACTTAGAGTATCAGGTAGTGGCTTTGAGGCGCGTTAAAGCCGAGGAAATGGCGAATATTCTAACGACGATTTTTGACCACAGTGATGAAGTGTACCCTACTACTAGTCAGCAGAATGGTGGAGGTGATCCGTTTGGTAGCGGTACCGGAGGGAATGGCTTGAGAGTGATTCCAATGGCTAATAGTACTCAAGCACTTTTTTTAGTCGGTACACCTGAAGAAGTCGATCAAGCGGAGGAAATCATCAACCAAGTAGAAGCTCAGGTTGGTGAAGCGACTGAGAGAATGGTGTATACCTATGTGAGTAAACATACCGATTCCGTTGAGCTTGCTGAGATTTTGAATAAAGTCTACATCATGATGGCAAAAACGGGAGCAGGTGCACAGAGACCAATCCAGGAAGAGGAACAGCCGCCGTCTATAGATGAACCCTCTAAGCCTTTGGTAGGTGACACACAAGTGAATAACACCACGAAGACGAACACCGACGTCAGTTTCGACAGCAACCTTCTTTCTGCTGAAGAGGTGTATAATCCGGGTTTTTATTCTGACGGATCCTATCTGATTAACCCCGACCTCATCCAGCCGGGAAGCTCAAAGCAGGGAAATCCTGAGCCTAACAAAGGGCGTGATAATTTCATCGTCGACGTAAAGACAGGGACGATAGTCATGGTTGTCGAGACATATTTCCTTCCTAAGCTCAAAGAGCTCATTAAAAAACTTGATGTTCCTAAAAAAATGGTGATGATCGAAGTTCTTTTGTTTGAGAAGCAAATTGAGAAGAGAGATTCCTTTGGCTTGAACCTATTGCGATTAGGTGATAAGGCATCGAATGCCGATGTTTCGGCTTTATCTTTCAATAATATCAACCCGGTAGGAAGTTCTGGTGCTATTGCTGCGAACAGAGGAATTCTGGAATTTTGTTTGAGCCGTGCATGTACTTCAACGATCGGCGCGTATGATATTGCCTATCGGTTTTTGCTTTCTCGGGACGATGTGACAATTAACTCTAACCCCTCTGTGGTAGCGATTAACCAGACGACAGCAGAGATCAATATTTTGGAGCAGATTTCTGTTAATACAGGAACGTTACTCGTTGATACGACAGGGGGTGCGATACCAAACAACCAGTTTGTTCGTGAAGAATACGGGATCACCATAAAAATGACACCGACGATCCATATGCGTGACGATGATGATGAAGAGTGGTCTTTTGACGATACGAATTTTATTACTCTAGAAACAGACATTACTTTCGATACGATTAAACCTTCGGAAGTTAGCCGCCCGGATGTCACTAGACGACACGTTGTCAATGAAGTGCGTATCGCCGACGGTCAGACTGTCATCATCGGGGGATTAAGACGTAAAGAAACCAAAGACTTCAAAGAGCAAATCCCGTTCCTCGGCGAGCTGCCCGGCATTGGTAAACTTTTTAGCGATACTAGAAGTGAAGATAGTAGCCGAGAGATGTTTATTTTTATCACTCCAACGATTATCTCCGACCCGTCAGAGGATATGATCCGAATCCGGTCGCAACAGATGTGCCGTAGACCCGGAGATATCCCTGCATTTTTGACGCGGTTGGACCGTGCACGCGAGTGTGAGAAAAAACGATTGTTTGAAGGGTATCTTGACTTGATTTTGGGTCGAGAGCCAAGCGCTGTCTATTTCCCTCCAGGAGAGTATGATGGACGATGCAGGTAATGAACATAGCAAGAAATCTGAAGAAACACATCCTGAAATAAAGGCAGGAATGTTTTCCGGTGATGATATCAATGAGTCGTTGGCCAAACAGTTCGGAATGGAAATTTGTATGGATCTGTCTGCGTTTCACTTGACTCGCGACCTTTATGAACATATTCCTTATTCTTTTGCGAAATCAAATATTGTCATTCCTATAGCTGCAGAAGGGGATAGTGTGACAGTAGCGGTTGCTGACCCCATTAGCCTAGAGCCCCTTGAAGAGATGCGCATGATGCTAGGTAAAGAAGTGAAAGCTGTCTATTGTCCTCGTGATGTGATACTAACAACCTTAAATGAGGTGTACAATCAAGAAGAAGGGGCAGCTTCGCAAATGCTTGCTGGCCTCAAAGATAAACGAGAGGATGGTAAAGGCGAAGGAGACGTCGAGGTTTACGATCTCCTTGATAGGCGGCGTGATCAGGCAACCATCGTCAAACTGATTAACCTGATCCTTACCGAGGCTATTCAGCAAGGCGCCTCAGACATCCATTTTGATCCTATAGAAGATGGCTTAAAAGTACGTTACCGTATCGATGGCGTCCTACAGCTTAGGCATTCACCTGCTTCAGAGTATCAGCAACAGCTTATCACACGTATCAAGGTGATGTCCAAAATGGATATTGCTGAGCATCGCCTCCCACAAGATGGGCGCATCAAGTTAAAAATGGGACCGAGAGAAATTGATTTCCGTGTCAGCACCGTTCCTGTTGTCAATGGAGAACGCATCGTGCTTCGTATTCTCGACAAAGGAAATGTTATTTTAGGTCTTAATAGAATGGGCATGTTGCCAGATGCTTTTGAAGAGTTTAAAAAATTGATCAAACTCCCAGAGGGGATAATCCTTGTGACAGGCCCTACCGGTAGTGGTAAAACAACGACGCTATACAGTGCCATCGGAGATGTTGTCAGCGATGAGGTCAATATCATGACCATCGAAGATCCTGTGGAATATAACCTCAAAGGGATTGCACAGATTGGCGTGAGACCTAAGATTAATTTGACTTTTGCTGCAGGACTGCGCCATATCCTACGTCAAGATCCCGATGTCGTCATGATTGGTGAAATCCGTGATGTCGAAACCGCAGAAATTGCTATTCAAGCATCACTCACAGGACATCTGGTAATGAGTACCCTCCATACCAACGATGCCCCTTCAGCGATCACTCGTCTTGTTGATATGGGGATCGAGCCTTTCCTCCTTTCATCAACCATCATCGGCGTAATGGCCCAACGTCTTGTACGAAGAATATGCCCAAGTTGTAAAGAATCCTATACCCCTGATGAGTTAGAAATAAAAAAACTGGGCATCATCCCCAAAGATTTGAAAAACAAAAAATTGTATCGTGGAAAAGGTTGCAGAAAGTGTTTTGACTCCGGATACAGAGGGCGACACGGTGTTTATGAGCTGATGGTTATAGATAACGCCCTTCAAAAGCAAATTGTGACAAGTCCGGATGCTATTGAGCTTAGAAAGATAGCTATTGAATCCGGAATGCTTTCACTATTAAAACATGGTGCTGAGCTTGTTAAACAGGGGATTACTACTGTCTCAGAAGTGCTTAGAGTGACGCGTGGAATAGAGGCAGGAGAGTAACCTATGCCTCTCTATAATTACCAAGCCATCGAATCTTCCGGAAAAAAAACGACAGGAATCATGGAAGGTCGCAATGAAAACGATGTAAAAGATAAACTACGTCAGCAAGGGGTTATGGTAATTTCTTTAGAACAAAAGGTACGCTTTTCTTCGAGGCAGAATGTCCGTGGAGAAACCCTCCTGGCCTTTTCTGTGCAGTTGTCTCAATTGATAAGTGCCGGTGTCCCCTTATATGACAGTTTGATGGCTATCGAAGAACAATATCGCGGAGAGAAATATCATCGGATCATTCTCAGTTTATGTGAACAGATAAAATCAGGGGTTCCTCTATCGGAAGCTATGTCTCAGTATCCCGATAGCTTCGATAAGTTATACTGTGCGATGATCAAAGCAGGCGAGCAAGTGGGAGCCCTCGATCTCATCCTCGAGCGACTTGTAGAATTTCTACAGAAAAGGATGAAAATCAAGAAACAGATTACAACAGCGATGATTTATCCGGCAGTACTAGGAAGCTTCTCTTTATTGATTATCGCTTTGCTATTAGGATTCGTCGTTCCCGCTATAGAAGGGATTTTTGCTGAAAGAGAGTTAAATAATTTCACGGAAATCGTTTTAGGAGTAAGTCATGTGCTACGTGATTATTGGTGGGCGTACATTCCTGTAGTTTTAGGGGTGTTCGGATTTGTTATCTACCGGCTGAAAACTTTGGAGGGGAAACTATGGCTCCAGAAAAATTTGATACGTATTCCTCTCATCCGTAATCTGATCATTCAAACCTCTATCTCCAGGTTTTGCCGAACGATGGGAACTCTCCAGTCGGGTGGACTTACGATGATCGATTCTATGCAGATTGCTCGCGAAGTGATGGGAAATATTGTATTAGAAAATGAAATCAAAAAAGCGGAAGAAAAAATTGTGGAAGGGAGCTCCTTAAGTGTGGAGCTTAGCCAATCAAAGTGGATTCCGAAACTCGTGTCAAGGATGTTATCAGTAGGAGAAGAAACCGGAAATACAGAACAAATCTTTCAGCGTATTGCTGATATGTACGAAGATGAGTTAGAAAAATCTTTAGATAAAGTTATGGCACTGACGCAACCCGTGATTATGGTCATTATGGGGACCATTATAGGAGCGGTGATGCTGGCCATATTGTTACCTTTAACAGATATAAGCTCTTTTTCTTTTTAGCTCGACTTTGTACAATTTTTGGGCGAATATGCAGAGAAAGGCAAAATCCAGCGTAATAAATTTTGACGGATGGGTATGGTTTTACCCTTCCTGAGAAATTTATTTAGCTGGATGAAGCATCTCTCCGCAGATGAGTTCAAAAATTGTACAAAATCGAGTTTAGAACAACATGGAGTATTAACATGGACCTTGAAAAATCAAAACAGCCTGTAATTAGCAGCGATTCTTCCTATTATATTAAGGCATCTCAAAATGTGGTGACGAAGGGGAATATTGGGAATTTTCGTGTGGTGAAAAAAAGATTTGTGACTCT
>JAJFMC010000218.1 GCA_021772365.1 Chlamydiota bacterium | reverse complement strand
GTAAAGCTAAATCAATTTGAGCTTATGCGAAGCCTGGTAAAAGCCGCTTAAGAGCAGATTAACCTAAGTATTTGATTCCTTAACCTAACAAGGGAGGCCCCTATATAAAAAATTCTAAAAATTATAGATTTTCCTGAAAAGCAGTCGAATATGTAAGGGAATTTTATTTTTAAAATTAAAGATGAAAAATTACTTAAGACGATGTCTCTATTTTCCGTAGGAAAATAGAGACATCGTTAAAGGCTCAGTTTTGACTTTTATTGTGATAAAACAGTAAAAAAAGATTAGGTCACTAACATTGATTATCTATGCCCCTCAAAGGGGCATAGACAGACTACGAGCTAATTAGGTCTTTGCAGGTTCTGCTACCTTTTTTTGTGGAGGCTGTGCAGTGCCGTTTTTCTCTCTGAGCATCGTAAGGATTTTCTCTTCGATCTCTTCAAGAAGCTGCGGGTTCTTTTTCAATTCCTCACGGACGGCTTCACGGCCTTGACCTAATCGATCTCCGTTATAGCTAAACCAAGCACCACGCTTATCAATCACTCCAAAATCTACGCCCATATCAATCGCGGAACCTGTACGTGAGATTCCTTCGTTAAAGAGAATATCGAATTCGGCGATAGCAAATGGAGGGGCTACCTTGTTTTTTGCCACTTTGACTTTTACTCTGTTACCGACATCTTTGTTTTCGGCACCTTTTATAGCTCCTATGCGACGGATATCTAACCTTACAGATGAGTAGAACTTGAGGGCTCGTCCTCCTGTGGTTGTTTCCGGGTTGCCGTACATAACACCGATTTTTTCACGGATCTGGTTGATGAATATCGCACAGGTGTTGCTGCGTGATAGCGTCGCTGTTAGTTTTCTGAGAGCTTGTGACATCATCCGCGCTTGTAGTCCGACGAAGACATCACCGATTTCCCCTTCGAGCTCAGACCTAGGGACTAGAGCAGCAACGGAGTCGATTACTATGACATCGACAGCATTGGATCGTGCGAGCATTTCTGCAATATTGAGGGCCTCTTCACCGCAGTCTGGTTGAGAAATCATGAGTTCGTCGAGGTTGACACCGATTTTCGATGCGTAGCCAGGGTCGAGTGCGTGTTCGGCATCTATATAAGCGGCGAGGCCTCCATTTTTTTGCGCGCTTGCGACGATATGTGTGGCGAGCGTCGACTTACCTGAAGATTCGGGACCGTAGATTTCAACGATACGGCCTCGTGGAACACCGCCGACGCCTAGGGCTATGTCTAGTGTTAGAGATCCTGTGGAGATTACTTCAAGGCTGTGGTTGATGGACTTTTCTCCGAGGGACATAATAGCTCCATCGCCAAATTGTTTTTTGATGTGACCAACGGCTAGGTCGAGTGCTTTTTTACGCTCTTCATGGCTAGACTGTTTCATAGGTAACTCCTGTATGTGTGTTGATGATCTGTGATGAGAATACTTGATTCGAAAATGAGAATCCAGAAAAGAAAATTCTAATAAGGAGTTGTAAAAATATGATTCAATAGCTTTTTGATTTGTTTTTTTTTATTTTATCATTCTGAACAAAATTTACATACTATTGATAGTAGGAATTTGGATCAGAAAATGAAAATAAAAAAAACAAACAGTTAATTTTTTGTAATTCGCTCTTAAGATTTAGCAGTAGGAATCTCATCCCAGCGTGTCGTATAGCGGGGGGATCGTTGTTCTTGTTTCATTGCCCATGGCTTATTAACTCCTTCAGCAGCAAGGTGTATCGTTTTTTTTCCAAAGTTACGGTTCATTTTATCGAGTAAATCCATCGTCTGCTTCTGTTTGTCGTGAAGAGGACCTTTATTGGCAAAAAGGTCGCGTTGGTAGCTATCTTCATCGACGAGTTCCTCGAGGATGATGCCGGCTTTCCTGTAGGAATAACCCGTTCGGTAGATTTCGCGAGCGGCTAGCTTGGCGTAGTGGATGATTTCCGGTGTATAGGCTGTGGGTTCAGGAAATGTAATTTTGACGCTATTGCCTCCGGAGCGGAAAGGGTGAAAAACGAAGAATACGTACATCGAAGAGGCAAGCCTTTTCTCTTTTCGTGCTTTTTCGGCAGCGCGTGCGGCGTAGCTGGCAACGGACTCGTAGAGTTCACAGAGCTCTGTGATCGGACGTCCAAAAGCGCGAGAGCTTGTAATCGATTGTTTAGCCGAGGGTGCTTCATCTAAGGGGATGCACGATGTTCCTCGTAGTTCCCAGACAGTGCGGAGCCCTACGACGGTCATGTTTTTTTTTATCCATGCATCATCAGCATTCCGTAGGTCCAGCGCTGTCTTGATTCCTCGCTTGATCAGCTTTTCTGCATACCGCTGACCGACTCCCCAGATACCGTCTACAGGAAATTGTTTTAAAGTTACCTCACAATTTTTTTCATTTAACAAAAAGACTCCGTTGAATTCTGGATTTTTTTTCGCGACGTGATTCGCCACTTTTGCCAACGTTTTTGTTGCGGCTATCCCGACAGATACAGGGATTCCTGTCCATTGCTTGACTTTCGTCCTCAGAATTTGCGCTTCATGAGTCGGATTGGGGACATCGAAATCAAGAAATGATTCATCGATAGAGTATACCTGTATCTCCGGTGCGTTCATTTCTAGTACTTGCATCACGCGTTGTGACATGTCGCCATAAAGGGCGTAGTTTGAGGAGCAGACAACAACACCATGTTTATTCATAAACTCGCGGTATTCAAATAGCGGAGCTCCCATAGGAATGCCCAAGGCTTTGGCTTCATTAGAGCGTGCGATGATACAACC
>JAJFMC010000217.1 GCA_021772365.1 Chlamydiota bacterium | reverse complement strand
GATACTTGCCAGTATTGTATACTTTATTAGCGTGGTTCTTTACCAAAGAAAGTTCAATGCAAACAGCTTTTACGGCGTTGACGACTTCTTGAATTGAAGGTCTTCTCTTGCTTGATGACCATATTTTTTCTAAAATATCGTGAGAATCTTGAGCCACCATACGCTCTAGAATTTCAAAGAAAGTTTTAATTCCTTTACTTTTAAGCCCCGCTTTATTCATACGAACTACCATTTTATTTTTCATAGTACGTTGAAGTCTAGTTACATGTCCAAAAAGTAATTCTCTAAGGGTTGTGCCTAAGCAATAGATATCGTGTTTTTTGCCGGAAAACAATTGTCCTCGTTCTGTAAGAGAATCATCAATTTCTCTAATGTCGCTGATTTTCGAATATTTTCTTGTAATAGCCGACCCTCGATAATGACCTTTTTTCCAAGAACTTCCAAAATCGCAAATATCCACTTTATAATTATTTCCATCCTTTTTATATAAAATATTTGCCGGCTTAAGATCGCTATGGACAATATCTTTCTTCCTAAAATGTTGTACTCCTTTTGCAATTTGATAGATGATACTCAACTGTACGCTCAAATCCATGATTGCTGATACGTTCAATTTATCAAGGCTGCCATCATAAACCTCTTCTTCGATAGCTAAGCGGTTTTCGGAACGAGAATTATACGCTTTTATTACCCTGAATGCGGGGAACAAAGGAGCTTTTTGAATCCCAGCAACATCACCATTCGCGTTTAAAGAAGACAGAACCTTTACTTCTTGTCGTAGATCTTCTTCAGCTAGCTTGAGTTTATCGTGATCGTAATCTGTTACTTTCTTCATTGGAGTTGCGACTTTCAGTGCAGTCTTTTGTTTCGTGTTTAGATCAATAAGCTCGGTAACTTTGGCACCACCGCCCCTTCCAAGAGTTTTATTTACCAGTTGAATTTTGATGCCATCATATATATTCTTCATGCAAATATATTTTTTATTCTTATTTTTAAACTTGAGTTTATCGTTGTTTTCTAAATGATACTTCTTGAGTAAGGATGTAGCGATTTTTTCTATATCGATGAATGTATCAACCTTGTCAGGTATTATAGAATAGGATGAATCACCTGTTTGCTGTGTTTTGGTCAGTTTATAAAATTTTGAAGAACTGCGACAGATAGCTTTAACGATTACCATCACTAGGGGTATAAGGCCCAACGATAATACGAATAGTGAGATCTTTAGCGCTTTCTGCCAGCAGGAAACAGACTCTTTTCTTACTTCTACAATATTTTCCTTGGGGGAAATGACATAAGCTATCGATCCTCCCAAATATAAACTTCGATTGGCAAAATTCCCGAATTTTTGACCAAAACTTGTAGGATTAGGATAAACGACAGGAGTGGAGAATTGAGTTAAGGTTTTATCTTGAATCATTATAACATCTCTCTTTAGAAAAAAAACACTGGTTAATCAGCTAATTATATTAACTTCAAACCAAGTAAAAGTCAACTAAATAATATTATCCCCAGTAAAGATCTCCTAACTTCTTCCAATTAGTGCGGATTAGGAACTGAAACTTACATAAGTAGAAGATAAAATAGGCTGAACTATGAAGTTTAAAAAATTATTTATCCTAATAAGTTGGATCGCCTACGACCCCGATTGCTACCCCAAACCGCAGCTAAAACTTTTTTGTGCACGTCAGATACGACTGTAGCGACGCAGGGAAAGACTCCGTCTTTTCCAAGGAGTTACAGGGAGGAGATGGCGTGCTCAAAAAAGTTTTAGCTGCGGTTTGGGGTAGCAATCAGGGGCTACGGCGGCAAGATAGTAATCTGGGTGGTAAAGACGCTTGCATTGAATATTCAGGAGCCAACTCTTTGATTCTGATAAAAAATTTCATATTCTGCTTATCTTGTTTAAAGATTTTTAATTGATCTCGGTTAAATTTCAAAACTTTTTGTTGCAGCCTTTTAATAAGTTATGGCTTCGCCATTTAAAGACATGATGGCTAGTTTTGACGTTTACGCAACCTGAATCTAAAATCATTTATGGTATTTGGAGCCGCGGGCGATTTCGAAAGCGCGATAGATTTGTTCGACCAGAATAAGTCGAGTGCACTGATGGGTAAGGGTCATGGGTGACAAGCTAATTAGCGGGTATTTTTTCTTCATATACGGGGGGAGCCCTTCAGCACCGCCGATGACGATAGACAATTTTGTCCCCCCCTTTTGAAACTGATCGACTACATATTGTGAAAAGGATTCACTATCCATCGTTTTACCTGACACATCGAGGCAGAAAATTGATAGAGCTTCTTTTTCTACAAGACGCTCGAGTTGTTCGTCGTCTTTTGCCCAGACAAATTCGAATGAAAGAGTATTTTGTAGGCGTTTGACATATTCCTCGATGGCCATTTCAAGCCATTTTTCTTTCGTTTTACCTACAGAAAAAATTTTACATTTGAGCATTGCATTGCCTATTAATAATCTTTCATCGCACGATCCATGCGACGTTTTACATCGCGTTCTTTGATGGTATCGCGTTTGTCGATTGTTTTTTTACCTTTACCGGTAGCGATTTTGACTTTTGCGCGCCCTTTTTTTAGGTATAGGGAGAGAGGGATAATAGCACAGCCTTTCTCTTGGGTTGCAATTTTCAGGCGGTCGATTTCGCGCTTATGCATCAGCAGTTTCCGATCGCGCGTTTCTTCGTGGTTGTGAATGTTCCCAAATTTGTAAGGTGCGATAGAGGCGCCGACGAGCCACAGCTCGCTCCTAATAATCTTGA
>JAJFMC010000216.1 GCA_021772365.1 Chlamydiota bacterium | reverse complement strand
GTGGAACCCTGGAGTGGCAAAACTGCTTTTGACTTTATTGAAGAAGCATCTACCGAATTGAGCTCTCTAAGCACAAGGCAAAAGCAGTTTTGCCGCTCCAAGGTTCCACTCAACTTTTTCTTTGGAAATTCTCCATTTTATCGTGGAACGGCGCAGAGTCTTCTTACACAAATGTGTTATCTTCGTTTGAACCATGCCTATTTTTTTCATTTTAGTAGAGGTCTTTATGTGAGAATCAATTTATGTCTTCTCAATCATTCCATCGAATAGCAAAAAAACAATACCTTGCTTTAATCCAAAGCGCTTCGCGCCGCGATCTATTCGCTGATACAGAGTTGTAAAACATAAACAATTATTTTAAACCAAACACCAGTTAACAACCACGAATCCAACTGTATAAAAAAAAATCATTGAACTTAACAATTTATTAATATAGAATATTATAAACTCTTTACTAAAAAAACAACACATTGGAAAGGCGATGCTAAATTTATCTTTTGAAGAATTACACGGTCACCATTTATACACGATTGGTATGGCCTGCGAAAATGACAAAATGAATGAACTTGAACAACAAATAGTTCTCAAATTATCCAAAATTTGCACGTCCAAATTCTCCCATATAACCCCCCAAAACCTCTATCATTTAACGCAAATGGAACGAAAATATATAGCGGGTGGTAAATTTGCTTTCGATGCAATCGAACCCGGGTACTATTTGGGTGTCCTTCAAGGCTGGTCTTTTATGCTTGACTGTGTACTAAACAATCATGAATTAACACCTGATCTTATTCTCAAGTTGCATGATAGCTGCGTAGACGGGCTACGAACAGAAGACTATCCTGATGGAGTTCCTTTAGGATTCCGCACTTATCAAGATGGTGGTGAAGCATTTTACCTTGAAAAGGGCCAAACAGTTTCCAAAAAGGGTCTTAAAGAATTAAACGAAAGGTACCGAAAACGAAAATATACTGATAGTGTTGGTGATGATGTCTACCTTTTTAAAGGCATAATGTTTAATCCGAAATCAACTATTCAACTCAATCCTTCTCAAAAAATAGATATTCATCCAAATAAGCAATACAAGTGTTCATCGTCAAACGATAATCTGCAAAAGACAATTAAGTCATCAACCAAGTCCTATTTTGCAATAACAAACGTGAATACTTTGCCTATGATCAAGTTAAAACCTGCTAGAACTGTATCCTTGAGAATTATTATACAAAAATTAATTGATCAATTTAACGTATCTGATAAATCTCTTAGTGATATCGTTGAGCTAATTCAAAGCCTGGATCAAGCCCACCCATTTGTCGATGGAAACATTCGTACTTTTGGAATGCTATTACTGAATATGTTACTGTTAAATCAAGGATTTCTACCTAGTGTAATGGATGATGTCAACCGATTTGACTGTTTATCAATTAATGAATTGACAGAATATATTAATGAAGGCCAAAAGTATTTTCAAAATATAAAACCAACTAGCATGTAAAAAAAATATTTAAAAGGAACATTCCCAATCCATGTACCCCCTTACCCACTAATCAAATTAAAATAAATAGTTACATCTCGAATCAATTCTCCATGTCCCCCAGCTCCGTTCCCACACTTTTACCCGTAATTTTTGGCATGGTTCAAAAGGGGGGTAACACTGGGTATCAGTTTTATGCAGCCGAGATCGACCATTTCTCTCCTCAGCAATAGGGTTCCCGCTATTACTTCGTCGCGACCTTCTCGATCTCGACCAACTTAAGGAGCTACCCATAGTTGTTACCCTCATTTGAACCATGTCTAATTTTTTAATAACATATAATCAAAAACATGCCCACGAAACAGTCGCTATACATTAATAATTATTTTAAACAGTTAATACCCCTCACAACTCACCTCACTTTAACTATACACAATTACAAAAACTAAAAGTTTATTGTAATAAAACACTAAACTTATTATAATAAAAATATTAAATTATTTAAACCAAGGCGCGCAATGAGTGCAATAAACAAAAACTCTTTAATAAACAAAGAGAACTTTCCACCACAATCAATTAATTTTGATTCAAAAGAAAATACATATTTCGATATTAACTCTCAAAGTGATTCAACTACGAAAATTGATGAATCATTTTGGGAATTTAAGGCGGTTAGAAAATTACATAAAGAAAGAGATAGCTTTTTTTCAGAGAGGGGTACCCAAGAACCAATACAATACTGTTCAATTAGCACAATTCACAAAAAGAAAACGATTAAAATAAGCATTGAAGAATTGGACAACGAAATAGATTCATTAATAACATTATCACCCCCCCACACAATTTCAGTTAAATCGAAAATTGAAAATCTAAACAAAACGCGTATTAGACTACAAACAGAACGGTTACATACAATTCTTCAAAAATATCCGGCATTAAAAAACATTTCCAAAGATAAGCTCTATCGATTTTTCATTGATGCAAGTAGATGGGACAACTCAACAATGATGGAATTCGAAAACGAAATCGGATATATGTCAGCAATGATGAAAGCATGCATATGGATGCTCGAAACTAACCCTCCCCTGGATGAAAAATTCTATTTGAAGCTTCACGATCTAGCTGTTGATAAAGTTTATGATCATGAGCATTCATTATTTAAACAAGGCTTCCGTGAGTATCAAGACGGAAAAGAAGGTTTTGGCCTTAAATTTGAGGGGGAGCTTCCAACAGTTTCTATCACAGGAAAGGCTGAATTATTAGCAAAACGAAATGAATATTCATATAAAGACAGTTGTGGTGACACCGTTAACTTCTTCAAGGACTCGATCGAAAATCCCAATGAAACAATCGTTTTATCCGCGCCAACTCACAAAAAAATATTCTCCCTTTCTGGTAAAACTCTTGAAGTAGACCTAACAGTACTAACAGAGAAAGGAAAAGAACAACATATTACAAAACAATTTCTTTTTGAAATAGCATTTGGAAGTGAAATAACATATGACGGTCAAGTAGCAAGAAGTTTATACAGAGAAACAATGAAGTACCAAGCGGCTTGCAATTCATTAAAAAACAAAATGATCAACCTTCGACCAACACATCCTGAGTCTTGTAAAAGAAATGTTAAGGAATTATTCAAAAGATACCATACAAAGATTCAATCTGCTGTTGAAGAAGATGATAAATTAAAAGCAATCATCCTGCTATGCCAAGACCTCGATCAATTGCACGTTTTCGTGGATGGAAATATTAGGACAGCAGGAATACTTTTACTGAATAAACTTCTTTTGGATAACAATTTTTCCCCTTGCTGCCTAAAGGATCCAAACTGTCTTGACTGTCTGTCGATCGATGAATTAGTCGAAAAAGTAAAAGAAGGGCAAGAACTATTTAGTTCAAAACTTGTAAATTGAAGAAAAGGGCATATAAAAGAGCCAATAGATCAAGGGTACATTCTGTCCATACAGAATAGCCACTCCCCTTTCCCCTACGTGTATTTCTTCTGGTTGGTGTTTCCATATAGCTTCAGCAGTAAAGGTCACTACATCATCACCTAAAACAACGTTATCGGCATTGATATTGATAATTTGAGCATCATAACTGTGGCCTGAGTCTCCATCAAGATAGACCTTGATCGGGCGTTTAGGAGCAATCACAATTTCCCTACTTTCAGGAAGAAATATGCGTAGCTTTGTTTCGGTAGGGTCACTGATCGATAACACATGCTCTCCAGCGAGGACACCTCTGCCTTGCCATTGCTCTTTGTCGTCAATTTTGGCGACGCCATCGATATCCGACTTCACACTAAGTTCCCCTAATCGCTCCTGAAGAAGCTGTAAATGAATTTTTTCTCTATCAAGGTGACCCTGTGAACCAGCATTTTCAAGCCGTTCTCTTGCCTCTTTGAGCTCTTGCATTAAAATATCTTTATCATAGGAGAAGAGTAGCTGCCCATCTGTAACAAGATCACCTGACTCAACAACTATTTTTTGGATGACACCATCGAACGGTGCGGTCACAGGAACCTGTTCTTCTGCGACGACTTCACAAGGGGCAGATATTCTTGTGGCTACCGGAATGATGGAAAGGATAATCAAGCATACTAGGCCGGTGACGATCCACCTAATCTTCTGCAGTACCGAAAGCGTCCACTGGGGGTATGACCCTTTCCATGCATAACCATACCCTTTTGTAAGGATCTCCAAATTTGCTTTCTCTTCATCAGTCCAGACCCTTCCTGCAGCTCTTTCGAGCAGTAACCCCAGTGTTGTTCTTTGATTGATTTGTATGGGCACCCATAGTAATGATTTTTTTTTATTATTGGATACAACCTGCATCTTTTCTTTGTCATCAATACGGTGGATAAACTTCAGCGTCTCTTGAGAAACGTCGAGATTACCTCCTCCACACTCTTGTCCGGAGACAGCTAGGAGAGTTGGACTATATAGCTCGATATCCCACAAAGAAGCTTTGTCGTATTGGACAAGTCGGCTTGTTCTGTTTGTAATGAAACATGCGAGGGCTTTTCGGTCTGAAGATTCGAGAGCATTAAGGATCAATTGATTCATCAAAACATAAGTATCTGACGTCTGATTAACCATGAAGCGCTACCCTAATAAACATTCTTTTATTCTTTCATAGAGGGTTAGTGTGTTATAAGCAATAGCAAAGTTAAAGTTTTTTTTAAGAAAGAACAGCAAAAATAGTTGAAGCAGTTTTTGCAATTCCCTCTTAAGATATAAACCAATCGGGAATAAGACGCTCTGGTACTGTACGGAAGTATACATTCACTCCCGATTCACTAGCTTGACTACAGAAGCTCTCAAAAGCAGAATTGATCTTCATGACATTGCTGAGTTTGCCAGCTGTATCTTCATCTTTATTGCTTTTGGCCTGATCGATAGTACTTGTTAAATGAGTTTTAAATAACGTGCAAATTATTTGAAACGATACCCAACATTTTTGGTTTTGGTTATCAAGCTCAATAATTCTGTCTTTCAAAGTGCTAATTTCGCTTTTCCATGATTCAGAACCATAAAATTGGTAGTGTGCTTTCACCATAAACCAGGGCAATCGCATTATAAATAATGGTTCATCACAAAAACGCGTACCCGGAATATCTAAATATTTCCCTCTTCTCCGCGCCCCCGCGTCTCCTGCGACTCCGCGTTGAATAACAACCTG
>JAJFMC010000215.1 GCA_021772365.1 Chlamydiota bacterium | reverse complement strand
AATCCACTGTTGATATTCGGATAAGGACACATGATACGTTCTCAAGGAGGAGATATGTTGGAGCAGGAAGGAGTCCACTCTGCACAAAAAGACTATACCGTCGCACTTAACGACGACATGGTACCGCCAAGCCATTCTCTGATGGAGAAAAGTAGGTCTCATGAAATTATATCTAGAGTATCTCGCAAAATTATCGATACTCCTAACCTATCCCACTCTCTACCACTAATATTCAGGACACGAAAACCTTCATCTGATCAACTATTCGAATCAACGCTAGATCCCCAAATATTACGAGAGAAAATTCAACACTCTGCGACAGAAAAACCACGAAACACTGAAGGCCAAACTCTTAACATATTTAAGTGGATCAAGAAAAAAAAGAAGAGGCAAAAACCTGTTACATCTAGCGACAAAGAGGAATATTTAGATCATTCATCTTCTAACTCATCGTTTAGCGATATAAGCATAGAAAATGAACAGGAAATCAGCGAGCAGGAAATCCCAAAAGAATTCCAAGATAATATGCTACTGATACGCTCGTTAGTCGACCATGTTTCTCACCTGCTAGAGGAAAGTACTAGAATCAGATGGATTCAATATTTGCAGGCTATCTGTATTGAACATCAACAATCTGCAGGAAATATACTTGGCAAAACCATCTACCTTTTGGACGCCATCCCAGAGGAATTTTGCCGTCAGCTGACAGCTTTTGGTCCAAAACATCATCTTGCTTGGATTAGTGAGGCTTATGGCAACAGGATGAATTTGATAAAAAAACAGGTCACTCAACTTTGCCAGGCTCATGAAATTACAGGTATACAGCCTTCTAACCTCGTTCACCAGACAAAGCTCCCTTTTGCCGTTGCCCAGACGCTTGTCACTTCTGAGGGTCACATCAACTATGCTTTGTGCCGTTCATTAGCGAGACACCTACTTCCTCCGGTATCAGAACAGCTCTCTTTTCATAGAGATATTCACCGCGTTCTTAACCTCATCAGTCACTCTTCAAAAATTCGAGAGTTGCTTTCTGCAATTGAAAAGCCTGCATGCAAATACTCACTGGCTAATCATTTGATCAGAGTACAGATGGGAGTGAATTATTCTGACCCTATCTACAAGCGTGATGCCATCGTCACAGCACTAACAGCGTGCCTCTCACATTTACGGCAAGGCCCTACGGGGTCATGTTTTGCTACTCATTTTGCCATTGTGTTGCTTTCATCACATATCGAACAATGCATCCGAGATTTTCAGATGTTACTAAAAATGAGTAAGCTAACACGTATGGTTGGTAGTGTACAAAAAGATTTCCCCTTCTTGTTAATGATGAGTAGTCCATCATCTGGTGAAGAGTTAACTTTTACTCATGAAGGTCAGTTGGTAACAGAAAAAAGTAATGCTTCCTACCTTTGGGACTCTCCAGGAATACAATCTGCTTGTCAGTCGATAAAAATTGATAACCCCCAGGAGGCGATCACTTCTGTTATCGAAGAGTATTTGAGTAAACAGTCCACATTGCCCGAACACTTCAAAATCAATGTGCAATCAATTCTGTCGTTACTATGTGACCATCAAATCAAAAAACACCGGTTACTTCCTAGCAAAAAAATGAAGTTATATTCGTTAGCACATTTTGCCTACGCCTCACAAGCGCGTAATGGGTTGCTAAGTGTTTGGGAAAATTCCATTGCTGAAATGGCTGAGGGTAAGGAAGGCAGCATGATCATGCCTCCGCTTCTTCATTCCATTCAGACGCCGATAATAAATATGATTACAAAAGAATTGTCTGTTGAAAGTCTACCACAAATGGTAAAAGATAAAATTACTTTGCAATTATCACAAGAATTACAAAGGCGTATCCATCTACACTACGACCCTGATATATTCAATGATTCGATCGATAATGAACACATGTCTTCTGAGGGAGGATATGTCATTTATGACACCATGCATGAAATATACCCAAACCTTTGGCATCGCGTAGATACTCCAGAAACTTATTCAAAGTTTATTGCTGAAATTTTTATCGATGTGACTCCCAAAATTTCCGAGATTCTGAGAATTAACTTTCCAAAGGGTAATCATGAGGAAAAACTCAATAAATTAATAAAACAAATTGACTCGATAGATTTTGCCTATCAGTCGATGATCACTTATTATCCAGCCTATAAATCCAAAAAAGACCTGTTGACGCATTGGAACAAGTGTAAGTACACACCATGGAGAACCCTCAGTGGTAATCTTGCTGAAAAGGTACGTGAGGTTTACATGGAAGATGATGGTCAAGTTGAAAGAAGCGTATTAAAGCCAAAAGATGCTTTTGAGCTAATACTGAACCTACTCACTGAAGTGAAAAAAATGCCGGACGAAGAGAAACGACTATACTTAAAAAATCCTTACAAAAAAATTCCGGTTTTTACCCCGACTCATGCTTTTTCGCTGCTTCTTGGCCACCCTTCGCTTCAACAATACGCTGATAGCAACCTTTCACGTAGCAGATGGATTAAAGAGCAGCTCTTTACTCCATGCCATGAAGTAATTGATCAACCGGTCGATGAGAATTTTCGAAAGCACGTGATTTCATATACGGTCAATCAACTTGTCAGCTCATTAAAAAAAGGTGAATTTCGTGTGGCTGTAAGCTTACTTCCAACAGACTTAAACTATCCGAAATTTAGAAGCTGTTTAATTCAACTATTGGAGATTATTGACAACAATCATTCGACTAGAGAAGGAAGAGTTCAACTTCTTGACACAGAAATATGTAGCACACTACCACCAGCAATTGCAAAAATCATATCCGGTAGTGCTATTCATTTTGCTGATACAAATTGGAATGAGGGACTACATGATATCCACTTATGTGTGACTTTAAACCCTTGTTCAGGAAAGTTAGCGATCATGCAAACTCATGATAATGGTAACGTCGTGAAACCAGTTAAGCAATACTGGCTACTTAATCACAACTGGGATTTTATTTCTAAACCAGAAGTAGCATTACCTAACAATGATAAATAAATAAAATTATTGCTATAAATTTGATAGTGGTATAGAGAGTGATTTAGTGAGACTACCATACTCAAGCACTTGGAGTTACTATGTTACAAATATCCACCTATTCTCCTTATAATCCCCCTTCTTCTACCTACTCGTTGTATGGGCAAACACCTCAAGAGGATTGTCCCGATATTGATTTATTGGATAGTATTCTGAGTAAAGACATCGAAATTAACTGTTGTATCGACAAAAAAACCAACCGAAAGCTACTGAGTTGTTCAGGGGAGAACCTTTATAGTTTCCTCCACTTAGTTACTTCCGTACCGGAAAGTACTGATACGACAGCACTTGCGCAGGCCCTTAACTACCTCATCAACGGCCTTGACAGTCAAGTAATCACGGACGCTGCCGATTTTAAGAAAAAATATGAGGCTTTATATGGATTTGATTTAACAAAGACTCCTCATCTTATTGGGGACCATCCTCTTTGCATCTGCCACCAAGAACATTACGATACTTCTGCGATAGAACCCCCTAAGGTCAAAGAGAAAACACTAGAATTCTACATAGAAATTCACCATACACCCTATAAGGTTACTTGCGGGTGGCCTGTAGAGACCGACCCTCCTGAATTTAAGCAGGAAACACTCCCTCCTCTTCAAGAGGATCTCTTTTCTTAGCTATACACAATAAAGCTCAAGATTTGGGAAAATGAACAAAAGAGAAATGAGAAGAAGTCCTTTCACCTTCCCCCGTGTCTTTGCGTCCATACTTTTACCCATAACTTTTTTTGAGAGAAATTCTTATGGGTATAAATATGGACGCAGGAGGCGCGAAAGCGCGAGGAATTGGCAAAGAAAATAACTAGTGAGAACTGGGGTACGCGTTTTTGTGATGAACCATTCTTTCGATTTCAAGCTAACCCATAACAACCAAACCAGCTTATGTTTAATTGTTGAGTGAAAATCACCCCGTACAGAACACGGGAACTTTCTCTTTACCATAAACCAAATCTTGAACTTTATTGTGTATAGCTTTTTTCGACATCTTCTGCGAGTCTAAAACCTTTAGGTGGCCTGGAGACATTTTGATTTTCTTCGACTGCAGAAGAATCTAACCATTCATCAAGATCTTTTTCCTGAACGATAATGCCTAGTTCCAACGCTGCATCCATTTCTTCACGGGAAGGTAAGCGTTTTTTTTTCCATTTGGCATAATCTTTTGCGTCTTGGTTTGAGATATTGGTAATAGGCTTCGTCTCTTCTCCATAAGGAATTTCACCGTGATTCCAATTTGAAGGTTTTGCTCGATTCGTTGCCTCGGCAAATTCTTCGTACTCTTCATTTGTCACTAGTTTTTTTCCGATGGCATAAATATTGCTGTCAGTATTTGCTTCATGAGTTTTCTCTTCAATAATAGTGAAAGCATAACTGACTCTATCTTGGCTAGTCGGAGTATCTTCCCAGCCATCATCTAAAATGACTGAAAGGTTGTTGAGGATAATTTCTGGAAGTAGCTCGTTTTCATCTAAGAGTTGAGATGTTTCTGTATACTCTTCTTCAAAACGTACAGAAGACTCACCGTCTTTGGATTCTTCAAGATCTTCGTTACTTCTTAAAATGTCATGAAGCTCATCAAGGGCCTCTTTTGAAATTCCCTGAGCCATAGAATCTTCATTAAAAGCAATTAGGTCATCTACTTCTTCATTTGAAGCGAAGACCCGCTCTTCATCAAACAATTGTTCGGTTTCATCTGAGGTACTGTCTAGTGCGAGACTGTTTAATGTATTATTTGGGGTGTCCTCATGAACGACTTCGATTGTTTGACTACAATTAAGACTTGATTCTTCGATTTCGGCTTTTGCAATAACAACATCTTCGTTGAGCTTATGGTCAAAGAAATCTTCCTCGGCAAGTTCTTCAGTAATATCCATCTCGAATAAACTGTCAAACTCTTCAATACTATTCTCGCCAATCCACTCATCATCATTCTCAAAAAATTGCTCTTCGAAGTCATCAGCAAGGGCTATTTCTCCTTCAATGGCAGCATCTACTGCTTCTGCTATAACGACCTCTTCTTCTGCAAGATCTGTGACGACAAGTTCTTCGCTGATAGCAAAACCGAGCTCTTCGTCAAAAAGTTGTTCAACTTCTTCTGTGTTATTATCAGCAAAGATCGTCTCTACCTCGATGGTATCATCTACTGCTAGGTCGACTGTTTCGCTTTCGCTGGCATCTGCTATGATAACCTCTTCTGCTGCAAAATCTGTGACGACGAGTTCTTCGCTGATAGCAAAACCGAGCTCTTCGTCAAAAAGCTGTTCAACTTCTTCTATGCTATTATCAGCAAAGATCGTCTCTTCTTCGATGGTATCATCTACTGCTAGGTCACTAGTTTCACTATCATTACCATCTGCAACAACGAATTCTGATGAGGTTGTCTCTCCCGGAATCGCTTGTTCAGCAGCGAGATGATACTCTATTTTTTCTTCTATGTTGAC
>JAJFMC010000214.1 GCA_021772365.1 Chlamydiota bacterium | reverse complement strand
ACTTCTTCAGACATATACACCCAGCACAATGTTTTTTCAATTTTTGTGGAAAGGTTTACATATCGGGTAGTTCGAATTTTATTTCAATATATTATTTACACTTAACGGATTTTAGTCTGCATTTCCGAGATTTTTTTCATTGTAAGGACATGTGCCTCTGCAGAAAAGTTAAAGAAAAAAACAATCGCCGGAGCCATAAAAGCAACAAAAGGCACCATTATGAAAACCCATCTCATCGTCGAAAACAGGGGTTTTGATGCGACAACAAAAGACGGATCAGACATAAGTCCTGCAACACTTAATATTCCGAGGAAAATAGCTATAGGAAATACCGCAATGATTGCCAGTAAAACATTCCCAAATATATCATACTGAAATTTTTTGATAATATTGTTTGAGACCCACACTCCACTAAGCCCCTTCAGGGCCACAGCGGGAGCTGCATAGAATAATAAAGCGACATTGAAGATACATAAGATGATAGAACCCAAGTTAAGGAGGAAAGGTCCAAAAGCAAGGATGACACTAAATAATGGGCCGACTAAAGGAACTTCTTCAAACAAGAGAAACATTCCCATCAGCATCCATAAAAGCAGGTAACATAGGATAAACGGAATTGAAAAGTAGGAAGCTCCAACAATAATCTCCCATGATTTCCCCAAAACAGCCCTATAACTCACTTCTTTCCGTTTCATTTCGTCGTGATAAATACGTATCAACATGATCCCCGTCGATAGTAACACTCCTGCACATAGAAAGAAGGGTAGGAATATCAAGCTCATTTTCATCCACGACCCCGAGCCAGATGCAATTCCTTTAAAAAAAATTACCAGGAGACCACACAAAAGGGATACAACAAAAACGAATAATAACTTTCTTTTATCAAATGTCTTTGACAAAGCTCTGTTGAATATGAAACTGATATCCGCTACATCCATGAATTACTCACTAGGTTTATAATAGTATTTTGGTCTGATAATAGGCGTTCCCTTACCACCTCTTGCCTCACAACGTTCATAGACAATTTGCCGAGCGATTCCGACACATCTAGAAGTACCAAAGAGTACAGTGTAATACTCAGGATAAGGAAACCCTGCTGCCGACAATATGGTACCCGATATAGCATCCACATTTGGAAAGGGGTTGGATATCTTCGTGTTTTCTGACAAAACCTTAGTCCCTTCATCCCTGAGGAGTGTAGCAATTTTTACGAGTGGGTGTTCGGAGTATTTTTCCTTTCCAACCTGATAGAGTATCGTCGCACGAGGATCCTCTACACGAAGTACAGCGTGACCAAATCCAAAAATCAGCTGATCATTATCCAGTCTATTTCTGATTAGATTCTCCACTTGAACACCTGTAGCATTCTCACCCAAGTCATCGAGAACTTTTTGAACAAAAGCTAAACAGTCTTGATTTGCCTTACCATGCCTTGGCCCAGCAAGTGCACACATTGAGGCTGAGAGAGCCCCGTACATATTTTCAAGACCCGAACAAACCCCCTTCCCAATAAAAGTCGATAAGTTACCACCGCCATGATCGTAATGCAGGACATTGAATAACCTGAACACTTCTATGAGGCGCTTTTGGTCAGCATTGGGAACATTAAGCATTTGAGTGAAGTTCTCCATATAGCCCAGCTCTGGACGAGAAGGTTTGAGCTTACCCCACCCTGCGTGATGGTTGATGACAGCGGCTGCGATACGTGGAATTTTGGCTACGATATTTAGGCAGTCCTCCTGATAATCACCAGTGCCTTCAAGCATGCCAGTTATCAGCAAACTAGCACAAAAGAGCTGCATCGGGTGACCTTCACGTGGTAAGTGGTAAATGTGATTGATGACAGAATCCGAAAGATCTGAACGCCGATTAATTTCTTCTCTAAACTGCTGCAGTTGCTGTTCATTTGCATCATGACCATGATACAATAGGTAAATAATTCTAATTGGATCCCAATCCGCCATTTCGGAAACAGGAGCACCTGCGTAAAACAATCCTTTTTGTGGATCTACAGAGGAGGTTGTGCAGTAACCGACTGGATATCCCCTCATTCCAGTTTCTAAATGTTCTTTTGTAACCTCAAACAACACATCACTATTATCACCATCAGCCATCTCAAATTCTCCATCCAATTACCTTAATGAATTTAAATATACTCTTCGCCATTTATTTCGTCATTATGTTTTGTTAGGAGGCTTACTTGGACCGCGTGGATTGTTTCGTGGTGGTCGACGGCTGTATTGTTTTTTGGGAGAGGATGCAGGTTGTGAGTCAAGATCGGGTTCTTCTCCAATCCACACAGGCTTACACTTCACCCTATTTATTACCTTTTTCAGAGCCTGTAGTTCTCTCCTAGAAACAAATGATGTCACAACTCCGTGCCTATCAACACGTCCAGTCCTACCGGAGCGGTGCACATAAGCATCGGTATCATCTGACAGTTGAAAAATAAATACGTGAGTGACGCCTGTAAAGTCCAACCCTCTTGCTGCAACATCGGTAGCGACAAGATGTTTCACCCTCTTTTGTCGGTACTTATTGGTAACAACAGTCCTAATATTTTGCGTTAGGCCACCATGCAAAAAGTCAACCCCATTATAGTGACCTCTTAAGGTCCGTTGCAATTCTTCACATTGCCTTCGAGAATTCGCGAAAATAATACTCTGCTTAGGGTTGAGCGCCTTCATG
>JAJFMC010000213.1 GCA_021772365.1 Chlamydiota bacterium | reverse complement strand
AGAAGCTGGTGCTCATTTTGGTCACCAGACCCACCGTTGGAACCCAAAGATGAAGCGTTTTATCTTTGAGGCGCGCAATGGCATTTACATTATCGACTTAGCGAAAACAATCCAACAGATTCGTGAAGCTGTCGAAGTCATTAAAGGCGTCGTAGGCAAGCACCGTTCTGTCCTTTTCGTCGGCACGAAAAAGCAAGCGAAGCTGGTTGTTCGCGAGTTTGCAGAAAGCAGCAACGAGTTCTACGTTGCAGAACGCTGGCTTGGTGGAATGCTCACTAACCTTTCTACAATCCGTCAATCCATCAAGAAACTTGAACGCATCGAGAAGAAAATTGCAACGACTGCGGATAGCTTGACAAAGAAAGAGCTTTCTGAACTTACCAAGCTTCAAATAAAGTTAGACAGAAACCTATCGGGTGTACGTACCATGCGTAAACCTCCTGGGCTTCTTATCGTTGTCGACCCAAGCAAAGAGCACATTGCTGTTGCAGAAGCAAGAAAACTCGGCATTCCAGTAATGGCACTTGTCGACACGAACTGCGATCCTGATCCTATCGATCACGTCATTGCTTGTAACGACGACGCCCTCAAAAGCGTCAAGCTCATCCTCCAAACGCTCACACAAACCATTATCGACAAGAAAAACGAAATGCAAATTGGCGCGCTTAAAGGTGACGAAGAATCTCCTGAAGCTGTAAAATCTACTGAAGAAAAAAAACCTGAAGAAGAGCTTGCAACAGCGAAGGAGAAAGAATAATCATGGCAGAAGTGACTGTTCAACAAATCAAAGAATTGAGAGACCGCACCGGCGTAGGAATGGGAGCCTGTAAGAAAGCCCTTGTCGAAGCTAGCGGAGATTTGGAGCAAGCGATCGTAGCGTTGCGCAAAGCTGGAATGGCTTCAGCGGCAAAGAAAGAGTCAAGAGCAACAAATGAAGGGATCATCTCTTTTAGTGAAGGTCCAGAGTGCGTTGCACTGGTAGAGGTTAATGCTGAGACAGATTTCGTTGTCAAAAACGACCGCTTCCAAGAGTTCACCAAAGTGATCGCTGATGAAATTGCGAAAACAAACCCTTCTTCTTTAGAAGATTTTCTCAAGCAAACAATTGCTAAAGACGGCGGAGTGACTGTTGAAGAATATCGTCACTCTATTATCCAGACAATAGGCGAGAACATAAAAATCAGCCGTATTCTGACTATCCCTAAGAATAGTTCCAAGTCTGTTGGTGTCTACTCACACATGGGCGGAAAGATTGTCGTTGCTGTCGAGATTGAAGGTGGCTCAGGCGCTGAAGACATGGCAAAAGACGTGGCGATGCATGTCGCTGCTTCATCACCCGAATATGTTAATCCTAAATCGGTTCCTGGTGAAATTCTCGAAAAAGAAAAAGAGATCATCAAGAGTCAAATCCAGGGAAAACCTGAGAACATCGTCGACAAGATTATCGATGGTAAAATCAACTCATTCTACAAAGATCACTGTTTAACTGAGCAACCCTTCGTTAAAGACGACAAAAAGTCTGTTTCTGAAGTTGTTTCTGCTCTAAATAAAGACCTAAAAGTTTCCCAATTTACTCGCTGGAGTGTTGGCGAATAATTTGGGTACTCATTCATAAAAGCGAAGAGGTTACCTTAAAGGTAACCCCTTCGTTTTCCTCACCTACACATCAAGAGAAAAAGGTAATCGGGTAAGCGTCAGAACTTGAAAACCTTTTAATGATAGCAGTACACCCTTCATTTAAACAAACCTTACAACGTAATATATAATTACCTAATATTCTATCAAACATGAAGACTTTACTTTTTAATAGTAGACAGTAATCATAAATCACCTTAAAATACCCTTCACTTTCTTGGAAATAAAGTAATATTAAACAGATCAATATATAAGGATGATTTATGACTATTGAAGGAAACGCAAAGGCTGCATCTCCAATGGATGTGATGCAGAAAGAAGAGGTTGATGTATCAAAAATCGAAGAGTATATCTCCACAAAAATCATAAACATCGCAATATCCGAAAATGATGAAATTGCACTCCTAAAAGACAGAGTAGAAATTGAAGAGATCATCCCCCCGGACTCTAGTGTAGCTGAAAGTTCTTACACCGTACAGGTGCGAGTGGATTTATCACAATTGCCTACCCTCACAGAAAAAACTGATTTCTTAAAGAACAATGACCTTGTCTCCACATATCTCAATGAATTGTTTTACGAATTAAACGTTAGTGGAAGTGAAGTCACTCCGAAGATCGACTTTACAATAACTAGTGTGAATATCAGTCAGAACAACATTTCTGGAAGAAGTTTACTGCAAAATCATAGTGACCTAGTAAATACTGTCAGTGAAGATGCTAAGCATAGCGCCTTCAAAGGAATCGACCCTACACTTTCTTACCTTTCTCACAGCGAACTGAACCGTTCGATGTATGACGAGACGAAACAAAGCATTGCTTATGTTGACTATAGTCATACAAATATCACCTTCAGAGGGTTAAAATATATGTTTCGCCTTCCTAGCTTACGATCCCTCAAAATGGATTACTGCCCAAAAGCCACTTACATTCAGAACCCTAGTTATCAACCATGCACAACTATACGTGTAGTAAGCCTTCTCGGTGCAGCTTTATGCAGTGCCAAAGATGTTCTAAAAGACCTCGAAACAAAGTTTCCAAACATCGAAAGGGTTGATTTGACGCAACAACAGTATGATGGTAGAGACCATAAGTTCGTTGGATTGCTAGATATCTCCTCCCAACAAAGTACATGGTCACCCCATGCTCTTGTTCCTTGTGGTCATATTTTCGGTCGTGTAAATGCAGGAAAACAGCTGAGTGGTGGATGTTGGCTCTGCAGGCAAACAGCCACAAAAATCGTAGACGCTTCGATCTTCCAAACTCGTCTAGATAAATCAGGAAGTACTTGGAAGGTACAGGTTCTAGACTTCCATCGTAAGCCAATTTCTTCACCTACACTGTTTCACCCAAAATGCAGGCAAGCTTTTAATCCCGATACCATCGCAGAACTTTTTAAAATTTTTGTCGATAAACTTTCTTCTACAGCAGTTATTGAGGCTTTGGCTGACGAAACTTGTCCGGGCTGCCTTTTACAAGGGCGAACCACAAAAATGGAGTTAATGACTATATACCCAACGGCTACGGAAAAAGATGACGAGCTTGCAGACTCTCAACTACAAGAGTCACTGTTTAATATGGGAACCTACACACAAGTAAATTAACCTCAACGATATACCGATCGTGTTTCAAAATTTAGCTTTCTCAAAGCCAAAATTCCAAATTTTGAGTCACGATCGGCATATATTCAATTACAACCCATTATCCCGCCAAAAGTCACCTACCACTTAGGCGGGGTAATTTACGGGTGCATTAGGACACTAGGGCACCTTTTATCTTTCATCTTTTCGGAGTAAACGTTATCCTTAAGTGCGTGTTAGAACAAAAAAAAATAGATTGTTTATGATAAAAGATAAAGGCTACAAACGCATTCTCCTCAAGCTCTCGGGAGAGACCCTCATGGGCCCTCAAGGCTTCGGAGTCGACTTCAACGCCTGTCAACAAATAGCTAAATCTATCAAGCAAATTCGCGATCAACAGATAGAACTCGGTATCGTCATCGGCGGTGGTAATATATTCAGGGGAATTAATCTCTCGAACTCAGAGATGAAGCGTACGCCTGCTGACCACATGGGAATGTTAGCGACACTCATCAACGGAACAGCCTTACAGCAGGCAATCCAAATTCAAGATTGCCCTTCCAGGGTCATGAGTGCACTTGAGTGCCCAAGAGTTGCGGACAGCTATAACTGGCGAAAAGCTCACGAATACCTCAAAGCTGGAGAAGTCGTTATCTTCGTCGGGGGGACAGGAAACCCCTACTTCACCACAGACACAGCAGCAGCCTTACGCGCCAATGAAATCCATGCCGATATCATACTAAAAGCGACAAAAGTCGATGGTATCTACGACAAAGACCCCCTCAAATTCCCCGATGCAGTCAAATATGAGACCATCACCTACACACAAGCACTAGAAGACAAATTAAAAATTATGGATGCCACAGCTTTTGCTCTATGTATGAGCAATTCAATCCCTATATTTGTCTTCAACATGGAGAGGTTAAACGATCTTTCCATCCATGAAATTTTATCTGATAATAAACATGGAACTTTAGTAACAGAGGAACGCAAATGAATATGAAAAAACAAGCCAAAAATGAGATGGAGATAACCCTTGAACATCTAGCCAAGGAACTCCAAAATATACGTACAGGAAGAGCTAACCCGGGAATGGTTGAAAACCTTTTCGTTGAAGTTTACGGCGCACAGATGAAGGTGAAAGAAGTAGCCTCCATCACCTGCCCTGAACCAAGACAATTGCTTATCTCTCCTTTCGACCAGAACAACTCATCATCTATCGGAAAATCCATCGAGAAAGCAAACCTCGGGTTCGTGCCAATCGTTGAAGCTAATCTAGTACGAATCAACATCCCCCCTATGGATGACAACCTACGTAAGGAAATGGTGAAGCTCCTTCACAAGAAACGTGAAGAAGGGAAAATCAGCATCCGTCACGTACGAGCCAAGTTTAATAAGCTGGCAAAAGCAGACAGTAACCTAACAGATGACGATGTCAAGCACCACGAAAAAGAGATCCAAGTACTTACAGACGATTTTTGTACTCAAGTAGACAAAATTTGCGAAGTAAAAGAAAATGAAATTTCTACAATTTAGCCATTGCAGAAAATTCAGCTGAATTGTAATATTAAACCTCGTTAACGCGAGAGGTGGAGAGAGTCTTCAAAGACACTCCACGACCACAAAGGCCCCATCGTCTAGCCAGGCCTAGGACACCGGATTTTCATTCCGATAACAGGGGTTCGAATCCCCTTGGGGTCATCGTGTTGAGCCTTTAGCTCAGTTGGTAGAGCATCTCACTTTTAATGAGAGGGTCGTTGGTTCGAGTCCAACAAGGCTCAACTCCTTTTTTAGGAGTTGTTTTTTTCAGATCAACTATTCCTAGAAAAACTTCCCCGATACACCCATTCCCTATTCAACCAAGTCAGTTAAAAAAATTAATTGTCAACTTAATCCTGACTACCACCCTCACCCTAGGGCAAGTAACGTCGCCCCACAATTTCACGGCTTTATTTAATTAACAAAGTAACAACACCCACACAATCACTATTTACATTATTAAATATTTAAACTAGAATACCTCCTTAAACTTATTATTTTATGATAAAAAGAGCTGTAACTATGACAATAAGATCCCCATCGACTCCATTAAGGGAGTATTTCAATGACCGTCTACCCAAAGATGTCATCATCATCAATGGAGGTGCCGAGAACATCAATTTACTTGAACCCGGTTTGATAGATCTCTTTGTACCACGTTTAGATGCCGAAGCCTGTTCCTATGTGGCAGAGACTGTAAAGAAAAAATATTTATCCAAGGAATATAGTAGGGATGATGCTCTTTCAATCTTAGAGCGATTGGAACAAGCAGCAAAGTTAAAGCTTTTAGAAATTCCTGAAACACTTACAGAAAATTTACACTTGGTAAAGGAACACAGCGATTACCTAAAGTCAAAACAGGTTTACATCACTTTCCTTGGAGATATTGATGTTTTTTTGAAAAAAAGCTTAAATGATAAAGCTTCTGCCCTCTTTCGCAAAGAAATTACGAATGCCCCGACCAATGAGTTAGCCAAAAAGCAATTTCAAGAAAAAGTTATCCATATTCTCCAACAAAATGGCGCTCAAATAAGCACGTTTTTCCAAAATGAATATCTTTGTTCCGAGCACTCAAAGATTGAGAAAATGGCGATCAAGTACTTTGATGAGTGGATGAGCCGAATCATCTGCAGAGAAAATGAGGCTGCATCAAGCTCTAATCAACCCGGATCTAGCTCTTCACCAGACCTTCCAGCCCTGGAACTGCTTAAAGTTTGGAAAAGCCATAACAATGAAGCACGAAAAGAGTGGACTGAATTAGTGATGACTCATGGAGCGAAAATATTGGACTGGCAAGAGCTATTAAAAGCAGCGCTGAAACATCAAGACAGAGGATATTGCGAGGTTTTCTGGAATGAGTTTATTCAGGTATTCGCTCATCAATGGGGAATAGGGATAGACGTTCAACGTGCTAGCCATGGTGACAAGAAGACAACGGGATATTACGCTGAGTATATGCAGCTACAGATGGCTCATTGGCTGCAGAAATATCTAGAACAGCTCCCTAAGCCTAAAATTATTACAGCCAGTTCCAGTGGCGCCACTTCAGTGGCTGATGATCCATGGGATCTATTACGCAAAATCGGCCCGGATCTTGTGGAAGCTTATAAAAAAGCGGCTCTTTATGCAAGTGGTCGCTGCAGCAAAGAGCAGCTAAAGCAAATCGTCGAAGATCTCCGTCAAGACAAACCTGTGGTGATTGCAACAGGATGGCGTGGACATGCAGTTGAAGTCATGTTCTTTCCAAGTGTCAACTTGGTTGCTTACGTTAACCGCGGAAATCGCAGTTATGAAATCAGTAGTGGTATACGCATATTCGAGATGGATGACAAAAAGCAAACAATAGCCAATTTAGAAGAAATGTTATTTGGTCCTTACGAGAACAAGAGATCATGGATAGTAGCCAACAACCATCTTTCTTCTACAGAAGGAAAAAGACTGCTCGAAAATACAAATTTAAGAGATAATGTTTTTACACAACTAAGGCTAAGAAAAGCTTACAAAATACCTCTCAGTGATCAGAAAATAGGTAACTGTACTTGGGCCAATACTGTTGGAAGTTTTACGGCAGCATTGGTGATGGCGATGTATCGTAACACCAGCGACCTAAATAAAATGAGTCTGATAGCCAACGAAGTACGTCTTCAATCTAAGGATTTTGGCGCCTTCTTTCGTGTAGAGTCAGCCAAGCTCTTTTCTGAATTATACCGTCGCTACGTTTCCACTGGACGTCGTAACGAGCTGAAAGACAAGGAGCAATTTAAGGTAATGTCCACTATGGTCTATAAGTCATTGTTAAAGCTGCATAACTCAGACTTCTCTTTAGATCGCCTCGAAGAATTGAAATCAGTCATTAACAACCATTTCAACAATTATGAATATGCAATGGAAGACTGTGTAACAGCGCTCAATAGGAGCAAAGCAACAGCAGTGTTACATTATTTACCAACAGGCAGCTTCCTTTTTAGAAAAAGTGATCATGGAATAGCCTATTATGCAATCTCATACCGTGGGGAAAATGAGGTTAAGCACGTCCTTGTTAAAGACAATGGAATATCCGATCACCATAAAGGCCGATACACCCTTCACAAGCAGGTTCCTTGCACCATGAGCCGTGGAGGTTTCCGAGTCAGCGATGAGATAGGACGATTTTCAAGCCTTAGCCATCTTCTTAGAGAAAAACAACTGAGCTTTCCAGTCGACGTAGACAGCGAAAAGCGTTTAACCGCAGTAAATCGACTACACCGTGAAGCAGCGCAAAAAAAGCCTCGTACAGAAGAAGAGATCAAAAAGGCTTTTGCTATAGAAAAGATAAACAAACGGTTAGCCTACCTGAACATCGAAACCGATAGCAAAGCGACGTTATACTGGAATGAAAAAAAATTACTCCAATGTAAAAAATTGAATATCAGTCCTAAAGGATGCTGGGTAAATGAAGAAGGCAAAGCTTTACGATCCTGCGACAGAAAAAAAGAGCATCTTATCAAAAGTAACGATTTGCTCAAACTGCTAGGAAAGGGTTACCGGTGGCTTTACATGAATGAACCGCATAGACACCCAGTTAGTCTTCCAGCACCAACTTATGGAATAGACGTGGATTTAGACTGATCGTGATTAATAATTTTGGATTTTGAAACACGAGCAGTAAATAACCAGACAACTTTTCAAATCGTTGTGCAAAAACACTCCTTGAAGTATAAAGCATTGATAAAACCTAACAAAGGCTTTATGAGTGACGATTACCAGCTTCGAGAATATTCCTATCGACACTATCAAATCATTTAATGACACTTGGGTTCGAAAGCATAAAGCGTTCATTACAACCAACGCATCAAGTCCTGGAAGTAAGGAGTTTGTCGTTGTAGAAACGCTGCGTGATCTTCCTTATTTATTTTCTCCCACCCTTGAAAAAGTTCAAAGTGTCTACCGTGAAACATTATCATTTTTATTTCTCTACAGCGAGCAACTAGACCCGGAATCCAACCAACAACACGATGACTTCTTAGCGCGCCTCGAAGCTGCATTTTCTAAAAAGCGTTGCGAAGTTGAAATCGACACTATCGGTTTAACGAAAAAAATCGCAGCGCTCCGGTCTTATAGGAAGAATCAATTAACTGCACAACCCAATAAAGATCTGTTTGAAAAGTATAAAAATCGCATTCCACGTTTATTTTTAGAAGAATATGAAAAAAGCCCGAGTGACTGTAATCTCATTTTCCTGGTAGGGAGTGAAAAAACACCTATACCTGCTTGCAAGCAAAAGCTCTATTGGCGGAACTCTACTTGGAATAAACTGCTTTTAAAAAGTGAATCTGAATTTTCTCTTCCACACTTTTCAGTGGAAGCTTTTAGTTACTACATCAACCAAATTAGTAGGAGGTGTAACGAACTCCCAAATTCCGAATTACGATTTTTGCTTGATGTTGCCATTATCTCCTATCATTTCGGTGAATATCAACTCGGACAAACTATATTAGACAAATTTATAACTGCTGCAACAAATTCAAGCACAAGTATGTTACTAGCGATCTTAAACCAATCTCCACCAAAAAACCTCCCATTTTCAATTAGAAGAAGAATTCTCAATATTCCTATGGATTCCCTTTGGAAAAGTGATCTGCAAAAGCGAACGAGAAATGAACTAGAAATTATGCTAGCTGTAAATGTCTCAGACATCACAGAATATGAAATGCTTCTCTACTTAGAAGAATGGGAACGCATCAAAAATATTTCACCGGGTTCAATCATCAACACTCCCGATGAAAATAAAAATCGCCTGATTGATGGGATTCTCTTTGAACATATCCCCTTAGAAACATTCATCAAAAAAGTGATGCCAAAAGAGTATATCAGTCACAACAAGAGATTATTTTACCTGCGATGTATTCATGCTACGAACACTTCCTCGGTTAAACAAGAGTTACCCAAATGGCATCCAAGGCCACAAAGAAAACGTATTTCAAAGATTTAATAAGCAGAATGGATCATTATGACAATAAGTGGACAGTACAGAGAAATTTCTCAAAATTTTGGCCAATTGATCAGTCAATTTCAGAAGACGTGGCGCGATAATGGAGAAGCATGGATCACAAAAAATGATGAAGAAAGGTTTTCTGTTGAGTCTGGATTGGGGGGCTTTTTCACGACACCATCGGTTGAGCGTATTCAAAAGGCCTATGATGATACTGTACAGTTTCTTGAGCAATATGGCCGTAATTTCGAACCATCGGTAAGTCACGATTTATATCTCCTGCGAAAATTGGAAGTAGCGTTCTACCGAGCCGATACACGCTCTGCTAAACTCAATAGAGTTTCTTTAATTACAAAAATTGGCAGTATTTTGGGTGACAACTATACCCAGTCAACGTCAAGGCTGAAAGAAGCCTTTCCCATGAATCGGCTATATTACCGTATAAATGATTACAAAGAATGTGACTTTATTATCTTCGCAGGCCCTGGATGTACACCCATTCCAATAATAAAAAAGTATTTAGTGTCACGTCATGCAGCCTGGAACAAATTCTTAACTCCGCAATCAAAACCTCAAAGCACACCCACATCTCAAATTATCCTTCCTGATATTGACGCCAATACATTGATAACTATCATCAACATCATCCGTAGTCATCAAATTATGTATTATCCAAAGACTATGGATGGGCTTCTCAATGTTGAAAGATTGGCAAACCAACTCAACGAATCTGGTATTGCTAGCAAGTGCAGGAAGCTTATGGAACAAAATATGCTTCAGGTAAAAAAACGACGCCTGGATACTCAAAAGACATGCCAACTTAAACAAAAAAATAATCCAATCGATCGATTGTGGTTAAAAAGGCTGAAAACTTTAACTTCTAAAGACATTTCTACATTGCTTAATCAAGATGAGCTCCCCCTTGATGAATATGGGATTCTTTGCCTTCTGGAACGATGGGGAAGAGAAATTGTCAAAGACGACAATGAGAAACTAAAGTCAACTCTTCAACCCTTCCTCGAATTGATTCGTTTTGAACATATCCCTCTTGCCGACTACATTCATGGAGTCATGCCCATGGAGTGGATACCCGATTATATCAGGGATCGGAATCTACAAATAGTTTATGACACAAGCAGTAAAAAAAGCACTCAGTCATCCCTCAAACCTGCTCGTAAAAAAGTGATCAGCGAATTTACAAACGATCATACTTATGCTATCACAGGGCAACTTCACTCTGATTTTTTGTCTCATAGTTTCACGTTTGATCACAGTAAATTCATTTTTAGATTATATCAAAATTCTTGGAAAATTAGTTATATCAGAGATCCATCATCAAAATTGTATCGTTATTTTTTTAGTTTAAAACTCAGAGGAAATGAAAAAACACTAACATCCACTCTCCAAAGTATTAAGTGTTTTGTTGGGGTAAGATTTAGTAGATCGATAAAATCACCGAAAGTAAACGGTGTTATTTATAGAGGGAGAGTTGATTTTACATTAAAAATCACCCCAGTTATACTATGAAATTGAAAGATCGCATTCCTATGACCCCGATTGCCACCCCAAACCGCAGCTAAAACTTCTTTGAGTGCGTCAGATGCGACTGTAGCGACGCAGGGAAAGACTCCGTCTTTTTCAAGGAGTTACAGGAAGTAGATGGCGTGCTCAAAGAAGTTTTAGCTGTGTATCATCCCATATAAACAATTCATACTGTAAGCTAATATGAAGCAATGGATTTTCATGAAAAATCCTTGTTCCGTATTCACTCTTAAATTCCTTGGGAATAAATCTGTTATGCAGCTAAAAGCAGTTTCAA
>JAJFMC010000212.1 GCA_021772365.1 Chlamydiota bacterium | reverse complement strand
CATTGAAGTATACATTGACGACAGAGAGTCCAAAATTGGAAACACTCCGGATTTTTTCAATCTCGGGAAGCCCTGTCATAGCAACTTCGATAGGGTACGTAACGTACTTTTCTACTTCTTCAGGAGCAAGACCTTCTGTCGTTGTATAAATTTGAACCAAATTTGGAGAGACATCTGGAAAGGCGTCGACAGGGATGTTCCGATAAGACCAGTACCCAGCAGCCATCACTATTACCATCAATATAGTCATCAATAAACGATTATGTAAGCCTATATCGATAAGTTTTTTTAACATAAACCTCTCCGGAGTCTATTATTAATGATTATGCCCACCACCAAATGACTCCTTTTCAAGCTCAGCCTTCAAAACGAATCCGTTCTTTTTCACATACTCCTGGGAATTTTCCAATCCTGAAAGTACTTCTATAAAATTATCATCTTTTTGTCCCAATGTAACCGCTTCCGGATGAAAAGAATTCCCTTTTTTGATAAACACAACCTCTTGTCCATTCATCATTTGGATTGCCGATCGAAGTATTTTTGTCGGTACATTTTTCTCACCCACTGAGACTTTACCTAAAACAAACATTCCTGGTTTCCAGATTTTTGACTCATTTCCTAATACCACTCTTCCCGTTGCCGTGCGTGTCTGTTCGTCCAAAAAAGAGCTAATGTACTCTATCTTTCCCGATGCTTTTAGAATTTTTGATTTAGAAAAAATTGTTACAGGTTGATTAAGCTCGATTTTATCGAGATCTTTTTGATAAATAGTTAAATTTACCCATACATTACCAAGGTTTGCTATGGTGAAAGCGTTGGTACTGCTATCAATTTTTTCTCCAAGGGTTAGATGTTTTTGAACGACTGTACCCGAAATAGGTGAACGCATATCATAGAACGTTGAGGTGTGTTTTTTTCCGGATTTAAAACCCTCAATTTCTTCATTAGCAAATCCAATCACACGCAATTTATTTTCAGCCGACAGCAATTTTATTTTTTCTTCTTCAAGGTTTTTTTTCGCATCAAGAAATTCTTGTTCAGCAGTGATTTTCTTTTCGAATAGTCCTTTTTCTCTTTCGAACTGACTCCTTGCCAACTTCAACCTTTCATTTGCCTGTAGGAGATCCCCTTTTAGATCAGCAAGCTCCCTACTTTCAATTGTTGCAAGGAGTTGTCCTTTCTCTACACGATCTCCAATGGCTATAGTCACATCTTTAACGACACCGTCCACACGAGGGACAATATGAGCCAGCTGATTTTCATTGAATGTAACCTCACCGGATAGGGTGACAATAGCTTCGATAGTTCCAGGTTTAGCCACTTCGGTTTCTATTTCAAATTCTTCAACTTCATCATTTGACAAAAGAACATGTCTTTCACCATCTTCTTCCTCATGGTGTTTTTCGCTATTAGGGGAACCGGATTCACTAGAAGTCCACCATACAGCTATAACAATGGCTCCAATACAAAAGAGCAATCCAATGAATAGAACCTTCATATTTTTCATTTTATAACCTCACCACTTTTTCGAGGGATCCACCAATCAAGCGTTCAAGTTCTGTAAGCTCCAAATGATAACCCAGTAAAATATCGAGATATTGAATTTTTGCACTGAAATACGTTCTTTGGGCATCAAGAACATCTAGATAATCAAATTTGCCCTCGCGATACCCTATATTCGAAGCCTCAAATGCATATTGAGCTTTGGGTAAGATTTGATTTCTTAAGACTTCTGCTTCGTAATGGCTATTAGAAAGAGTTTGAAAGACTTCGTATAGCCTTGTTTTGATGAACACTTCTGTAGAAATATAATTTTCTTGGGTTTTGTGTAACTGAGATCGTGAACTGTAAACTCGCCCCTGATTCCAGTCAAATATTGGAATGGGTATTGAGAAACTCACAATAAAAGCATAATCATCTGTCTCTTGGTAATTTTTTACCCCACCACTCACTGTAATATCGGGTATCCCTCTAGACCTTTCTAACTCAACGACTGCTTTGCGATATTTAAACTCATCGTTATATCTAATAAGGTCGGGATTTCTTATGATACATGGCAGTAATTTTTCGAACTCAGGGATAGTAACAAGCTGGTCAATATAACCATTTACTTCGCTAATGGCAAAATGGTCGTTACCCCAAAAGGAAGCTAACTGTTTTTTTGCTGATAATAATTTTCTCTCTGCCTTTTCTTTTTCAATCTGCGTTGTCGATAAAGCTATGCTAGCTTTCGATTCTTCGAGAGGTGAGTCTTTTCCAGCTTGAACTCTTTGTTTCACCGTTTCATAAACTTCTTCAGCTAAATCATGGATGACAGATACCAATTTTATTCTCTCTTGAGAAAAAAGAACCTTCAGAAACGCCTTCGTTGTTCCTTCCAAGACATTTAATTTTATTGTTTCATAATCCCAATAACTTAGAGATTTGTCATAACAGGCTGCTCTACGTCTTTTATGCCTCTTTCCCCCCAATTCAATAAGCTGACTGAGTCGTATTTTTGACTCAGCAGAATCAAAACCAGAAAAAACACCCCCTCCTCCAAAATCCTCGATCTCTCCTTCAATTTCAGGGTTCGGTATTAAACTCGATTGGATTACCTCTCCCTTTTTGGATCGTATCTGATAAATGGAGCCTTTAAGTTCAGGATTATGCATTAGAGTTAAAGATAGAGCATCTCTAAGTGTAATAGCCGAATGGGATTGAATTGTATCTGCAGGTAAATGGAAGTGATAAAAGACTGTTATACAGATAGTTAAAATAACACTACTCATTCTATAGTTACACATTCAATAGAACCAATCCGATTTATTTAATATTTAATAATTCACCTTTCTATATTACTGATTGGATCATCGTGAATATCCTCATTTTTTACAAATGTTATTCTAAAATTATTTAAGTGCTTGACTGACTAGGTAGAAATAATCCGTTTAAGCCCAGCCTTTTTCAACGATACAACGACATGAAAAATCAAGACTGTACAGATTCTACAGTTCACTGTGAATCTAAATATTCTTCGTTACTTTGTTGTCTTTTCCATTCGAGTTTCCTGCGGAAAAAATTCACTAGTAATCCAACTGATAGCCAGTTATCAAGCTTTCACAACATTTGAGTTCCACAATCCCACCCTTTTTTTGAAGAAACTGAGTATGTGGATCTGGGAGATAATTGCCTATGAAACCTCCTTCGTTGATAAGGCATGACTAGAAGTCGAAGGCTCCCCTCTATTTTGAAATAGCCAATTTTTGTCAGAAACAAGAAATTTCTAAAGAAAAACCCATATATTTATGGCTTCCAGCGCCCAACAAAAATTAGACGTTTTTTCCATTTCAAACTTCAACAAAACAGCTCATTTCATAAGATACTGGAAATCAAGCTACATTAAAAAAAAGTGCCTTGAATTTACTATACGTAGTTTCCGGTTTGGAATATCAAACCCTAACTGCTTTACCTGACTAAAGCCTTCCAGCTTGATACGGATCATTTGCTCCTCGGAGGCGCAGTCCATTTTGGTTATTTTGAATGTGCTTTTTTTCAATTTTTATAAGCCAACAATCGCAATGCGTTGAATACTACAACCAAGGTTGAGCCTTCGTGTATTAAAACAGCAGGCCCGATGGTTGCAATGCCGGAGATAGTAAGTGGAATTAAAATACCCACTATTCCTAAACTCACCCAGAGATTTTGTTTGATAATGCCTTTGGCCTTTCTACTTAAACCGATTGCAAAAGGTAAGGTTTCCAGCTTGTCAGCCATCAGGGCAATGTCCGCAGTTTCCAGAGCTACATCACTTCCTGCTGCCCCCATAGCGATACCTACTGTACTGTTGGCCATGGCCGGGGCATCATTTACGCCATCGCCCACCATGGCTACTTTGGATTCTTGCTCTTTCAATTTTTTGATTACATCCACTTTTTCTTCGGGCAAGAGACTTCCCCAGGCATCTGTAAGCCCTATTTCTTTGGCTACCGCATCGGCCACTTTCTGATTGTCTCCAGTAAGCATGATCATGCGCTTGATACCCATCTTTTTCAGTTTTTCCAGGGTGTTTTTGGCTTCTTTTCTTGGCGTATCCATCAAGGCTATGATGCCTATGTAATCGTCATTCTGTCGGATGAGCATGGTGGTATTGCCATCAGACTCTAAAGACTTTACTTTTTCTTCTGTTTCCTTTGATGGCTTCTTGTCATCCAGCGACTCAAACAGATCCAGGTTGCCAATGTAAACTTTGTCACTACCCAGTGTGGCTTTGATCCCCTTGCCAAGCACGGCTTCAAGGTCCTTCGCTACTGGTATGTCAGCATCATTCAGTCGCTCTTTCCCATCACGCACTACGGCCTTTGCCAGAGGGTGATCACTGAGACTCTCTACAGCCACTGCTATTTTCAGTAGTTCATCTTCTTTCACATCACTCAGGGGTACCACCTCCGTTAACTTAGGCTTACCTTCTGTTAGTGTTCCGGTTTTATCAAAAGCCAGGGCAGTAAGTACTCCTAAATCTTCCAATGGACGCCCGCCTTTTATAAGCACCCCACTTTTGGCTGCTCGGGCTACTCCACTTAGCACGGCACTCGGGGTGGCTATGGCCAAAGCGCAAGGGCTGGCAGCAACCAGTACTGCCATGGCGCGGTAGAAGCTTTCGCTAAAGCTTTCATCAATGACCAGAAAAGCGAAATTGAGCAAGACCACCAGTACCAAAACAGCAGGCACAAAATACTTCTCAAATTTATCGGTGAGCCGCTGGGTAGGTGATTTCTGGGTCTGGGCTTCATTGACCAATTTCACCAGGCGAGAGAGTGTAGAGTCCTTCGCTACTTTTATCACTTTGATTTCCAGTGTATTGTTACCATTGATCGTACCTGAAAAAGCACGGTTCTCATCCTTGATGTCTTTTTCCTGCGACCAGTCTTTATCGGGATCATCCACAGGTTCTTTGTCTACAGGTACACTTTCCCCGGTTATAGGAGCCTGGTTAACGCTACTTGTACCTCTGACGACCACCCCATCAGCTGAAATTTTGCTATTGGGCTTCACTACAATGATGTCTCCAAGGCTCAGTTCTTTTATATCTATTTCTTCTATTTTCCCATTTTTCTTAAGCAAGGCCGTTTTAGGAGCCAGTTCTGCTAAAGCGGCAATGGATTTACGGGCTTTGTTCATGGCGTAGTGTTCCAAGGCATGTCCCATGCTGAACAGGAACAGCAACAAGGCACCTTCTGCCCATTCACCCAAAATAGCTGCTCCAATAGCAGCCACCAGCATGAGAAAATCAATCTCAAAGCCCCCTTTTGCAACTGTTTGAATTGCTTCTTTGGCAGTAAAATACCCTCCGAAGAAATACGCCCCAATGTAGAGTGACAGGATTACCCAAGAAGGAATCGTTTCCACAAAGGAAAGTCCGAACCCAATACCCAATAGTACTCCACAAATAATGGAGAAAATTAGCTCCGTATTTTTACCAAAAACTCCCTCGTGGGAATGATTATGTCCTTCGCCTTCCTCATGGTCATTGCGGTCTTTTTCTTCATTTTGTCTGACCTCTACATCGTTATCGGCAGTCTTTCTTATATACCGTTCGACTTGTACTTCTGTAGTAATAATGTCTAAACCTTCCTTACGCAGTAATTTAAGGATTTCCGTTTTTTCAATTTTTGCCGTTTCAAATTCTAATCGGATCATACCCGAAGCAGACACTACACACTCTAAAACTCCATCTAATCTCTTGAGTGCTTCTTCAATTATTCTGGCATGACGAGTATGACGAATCCCTTCTACCTCAATCAATTGATGACCGTATTTATCAATAATGGAAGCCCCTGTACGTTTAGCTAACTTTAGAATATGATCAAGGGAAATCTTCTCAGGATCGTAATGAAAACAAAGCTGTGGCACTCCATTGTCAGTTTCATCTGCCACATGTACTTTTTGCAGGCCTTCGACATCATGAATGAGACTAATCAGTTTATGTACACATTCATCTTTTTCATCAGGTACTTCAGGCAGAATGAGGGGTATTTGTATTTGTAGTTTTTTCATTTTCCTAAGGGGGTTAATTTAGTGTATTTGTCGCATATTCCACTTACTGTAAGGTTTACAACCTTAAAAAATGTAGTTGACAGAGAAACATATTGTCCAATTTGAATCAACACATTTTTCAATGTATCCATCAATTGGACTGACAATTGAAATTTGATCATAAATTTTCCTTTCACGGATATTTGTTACGCTCAGACTGAGCTGCTTTAATTGCGATTCATACGCCATCATTTCAGCTTTTACAGATTGGTATTTCGATTCCACTTCCTGAAACTGCTTACCTGAACCGACCTCTTCTTCATACAATCGTTTTTGGCGTTTGTACTCTTTTTCGAGATATAAACTTTGATTATAGGCTTTAAGGTATGAAGCCTGAAGGTTACTCAAATCAGGATGCGCTAAATAGGCTAAAGTTTGTCCTTTTCTGACTTGATCTCCTTCAATTACTTTTATTGATTGAATATTCACTCCCAATATTACAGTAACCGTTGCTTCGTGCTGTGGAGGCGCTTCCAGCTGACCATTTGCATAAACTACCCCAGATAGTTTTCTATTTGGCAACGAATCGACACGTATTCCAAGACTCTTAAATTTGAAATCAGAAAGATGAACTTCCCTAATACCTGCCTCTTCCTGACCGCCGTGTCCACCTTCTTCCCCTGAGTGTTCCTCGTGTGCATTAGGCTTTTCACCCGCTTCATGATTGTGTTCATCTTTAGTCGACTTTCCACCACAAGCTGCTAATGTTGCAAACCATGCCTATCCGCTTGACGCCCAAAATTCAGTCAGCGCCCAACAAAAATTAGACGTTTTTTCCAATTCAAACTTCAACAAAACAGCTCATTTCATAAGATACTGGAAATCAATCTACATTAAAAAAAAGTGCCTTGGATTTACTATACGTAAAAATGGACCTTTTTTCTGATTTCTGCCTATCATTAGATATCCATTTATTGAGGGGTCGGATTCGGTCGGTGTGCGACAATCTCACCCCTATCCCCGTTACCGAACAATCTTCAATTTCAGCTTAGTAATAGGAATCTTCCCTGATAACCTTACATACGCCTGATTTGGACGTAAATTTTGGATGTCAGTAGCTGAAACAGTTGCTTGGTTTTTCTTTTGACGGGAAATGTTAACTCCGTCTCTCATCTCATGAGCTCCGTAGGAGATGCCTTCTTGATACTCCTCTATTTCGCTTTTACCAAAAACTTTTGAGATACGCTCTGCGATTTCAGGATCGTACTCTGAAAAAACGATCTTTGTAGAACAATTACCCGCGATTATATGAGAAATATCTCTGCCATAGATTGAATCTAGTTGAGAGGGGCTTTGTAGGGCTAAAAGTGAGCATGCCCCGTATTTACGGCCCTCTGTCAGAAGTGTTTCCAAACCTTTGACCTTGTTTAGGGTTGGAAGCTCGTCTAGGACAAACCAAATACGGCGTGTTCTTGATGGCTCTAGACAGAGGACTCCCCTAACGGCAATGGAGATCCAGCTGGTGATAAGAGGGGCTATGGAAGCACGTTGCGATGGTTTACAGCTAATAAAGAGCCAAGAGTCATCCTCTTTTTTGATCCACTGTTTGATGGAAAAGGGATTCTCTGTATCTTTTAGATATTCTAGGCATTCTAGAAAGGAAGAGGCTACAGAACGGACGGAACCTGCGGTTTTTTCGGAGTTGATATCTATGTGAGAAGCGGCTTTTGTCCCCTCTACAAAGGCGCTTAAATCTTGAAGGGAAGAAAAAAGAACCCATCGCACAAGATCGGATATTCTTTTAGTCTCATCTAGTTTTTGCAATAGGGAAGAAAATAGAGACTTGGCTGCTGTTCTCCAGTATCCCTCACTTTCTCTATTAGATATAGGAATAAAACTCTCGGCCATTTCTTCATAATCAAATCTATCTTCACAGTCTGCCCATGGACTCCATGCAACTCCCCTTTCGTCAAAGGGATTAAGAATGATGTCTTTTCCTTCTCGATAATAACGTGAGACAAATGTTCCGGTTGTGTCAATCACAATTGTTTTTGCTTTAGATTCTCTAATTGATGACAGAATGTGATGAAGGCAATTTGTTTTTCCGCTTCCCGTTCCACCAGTTATAAGGGTGTGTTTCGTTTCTGTATTTATCACGTATGGAAGCGATCCAATTTTTATATTTGATGCTTTTCTGAAAAGGTAAAGCCTTAATATGAGAATCATGGAATTTGCAATTTTTGATCCTGAAAGATGCTTTTTCCTTTTCGAGCTAAGTCCACGGAGTAAAAAATATGAGAGCATCATTAGCGTGCTAACAGAAAAGATCTTCAATCCCAAGAACATGCTTTTCAAAAATTCGGCATAAAGTTTATCCACTTGAGGATTTGTTATCTTTAATACTCTACTGACAGACATGGTAAGTTCTCTATTTCCATGTGAAATCCCAGTCACCTTTTTCCAAAGATGAGGATCTATTAATATCTGATTATCAAACACAGAGACGAGCGATGCTTTTACGTTGTAATAAAGTGCTATGAGCAAAGAGCTGTTATTCCACAGCATAGAAGAAACAACCGTTGCCAAAAGGATAAATAGAGAGGTTAATACTATAATCTTAAGAACCTGACGGATCATGCGCATCCTGTGCGCCCAAGTTTGCCCTCCTTCCGCTATGGATTTCATCACATCAGTCATTATTTTCCCCACCAGTAACTATAGTTAGGTGCAACATCATCATCAAATGACTGATTCCAATTGATCTCAAGGTCTAATTCCCTTAAACTAACTGGTTGTTTATCAACCGTTTTTGTATGAACCAAATCTTTTGCCTCACTAATCAGATCTCTTGTATCTTCAAACTTATTGTTATGGTTCTGTTTTACCAACAGCTTCTCCGCAACATCATTTTTCACAGATCCCCCCATATTCATGCTTCCAAACCGCTCTGAACTTACAGAAGTCGTTATAGTCGATTGATTTTCGATACTTTCAACTGATCCCCTGTAAAAATTTTCCGGATCGATATAATCCTGAGGGGCCTCTATCTTAGGAATTAGAGCAGAAGTAAAGTCTTGAACTAATTCCTTGGAGGCCACTGAATCTTCCATAATTTTATTGGGAAATTGATTAATGCTATATCCTTTCTCATCAATTGCAAAATCCAGAAATTTTTGCGTTAAATCCTGTCTTTCAGATAGAGAACAATCGTTATAGAAGCTGGATGCATGCGAAGATTGGTTCATATTATCAAGTGTTGTTGAATATTGCATAGAGTCCGATCTCATCTGATCAACTGATTGAGTAAATGATGTCGCCATTCTCTCCCCCTCCCCATCAGTAGAATTCTGTGAGAAATTCTTTGCAAAGTTTTCTACTTTATTGAATGCCTCTCGATATTCAGTAGATTCACTGACGGATAAGGCGTCGTTCCATGTGTCGCTTGAAGTAATCCCGTGTTTTGCGCTAATTCCCATTCTAACATCTGTACCGGGGATACCCGCTCCAACTGATCCAAAAATTTCCCAGGAGGCATCTGAACTTAATCGATGGTCTTTTGCAAATGTATCCGCTTTATTTTCCATGAATTGTGCGGCCTTTGATGCTTCAAAAGATTCACTTGTGGAATCAGAGGTGCTATAACTTAAGTCATGAGCTACATGGGAAGTGAAATCCTTAGCATCTCTTCCTGTATTTGAGATACTCTCATTTAGACTTCTTGCTGAAGATTCATGCGCTGTTTGTGAAGTTGTAAGGTTTTCTGCTAAGCTACTTCTAAATGATTCATCAACGGAAAAACCATGAGACAAATCTGTACGTTTCTCTTGCATGACGCTTGCATCAGAGGAAAAATCAACTTTTTCCCCTATTGACTCTCTGCTAACAAAACCTGATTTAGTTGAGGAGGCATAATTTTGTTGTCCGTAAGTAGCATTGGAAAAATTTTTGGTGTCCATGCTTGCGTTAGCAAAGCTGTAATTCCCCGACATCTCGTCAGATGATGCCTGAGAAACAGCCTGCTGAGAAGCTCCCATCATTGAGCTTGTGAGATGGACAAAGGATCCAACTCCCCCCTGTAATATGGCATAAGATAGTGGGGGAATTAGAATTTTCATGGATTTTGCGTAAGCCGAGATATTTCCATAAACATTGGAAAGGCCAATCGTATTATATATCGAAAGACAGCAAGTATTAGCCCTACTGGAATCAAACAGTCCATCGGATTGTCCCCTAGCAGCTATCAAACTTATATAATCTAAAATCGCATAAAATGGAGGCCATAGTTGAATCCACACCAAAAGCCAAACCCATGTTTTCAAATAAGTAAACCCTGATGGAAGGAACAACAAAGGGATCACGAAGAGAACAGCTCCATAAATCAAGGACTCTATTACACAACGAGTTGTAATAACCAATCCATCAGCGATACCGCCCATAGTTTTCCATGTAGTTTTTTGTTGAAGAGCTGCTCTTTTGGAGGCGAAGGCTTGAGAAGACATCTCTTCGGTTACAACACTCATCACAAGAAGCTGTTTGATGATCTCTTCGCTATCTCCAGACACTTTAGTCAATGCTTGATAGGCTATAGGTAAATTTCTGAAGATTTGCTTGTTTTGTTGATGTGCTACTTCAGGGCCACCCTTTTCGAGTTTTTTTGAGATATTCTCGATAGCCTCTTTGCATGAAATCAATTTAGTTTGTTCTGAAGAATTATCAATGTAATTCATATAACGGCTTTTTGCTGTTCTTTCCTTTAGAAAATCTAGTAGATTTGTTTCGTTTTTCAAGTCTTTTAGGGTATAGAGATTTAACGCCAAGTCGTAAAGCATACAGTTTCTACAAAAAGTGCGTAGATTACTGTCCAAATTTCCATCATTGATCACAATTTCATTCATATCTAGGGCGGTTTCTGCGCCAAAAATCATCCCAGTTTTCGAGTACTTTTCATCATCAACCTCGTGAAAAACGCTTTCGACAGCAAGAGTCATTTGATAACCCAAAGAACTTATTGTTTTCGAGAGGAAACCAATGATAAAGGGAACCCCATCAACACTTCTGGAAGGTTGAGCTACATGTTCCGTATTTTGACTGCGATTACCTGAAGTCCAATTGATTCCCCCTTGGGAAAGAGGGAGACAATCTTCAATATAAACCGTGGTTTTTACATTGAAACATAAAATAACAAGAGCTAATACGGGAAAAAGAAAATTCTTCGTTAGATGATCAGGATGTGGCTTAAAGTATGACAAATAAATCACATATACAGCCGTAATCGATGCCATGCAATATGACATCCATTTAATGAATCCACTATCGAAGACCATCTTTATTCCAGTAAATAACTTGAATAAGATCTCTCCGCCTCCATATGTGATGATTGTCATTTCATTGGTCATCTTTAATTCCTACAGAGCAATATTTTTTTGTAAGTTGTTTTCAATCATTTCAAGCATCTTCATAAACTGAAACTGCTCCTCGAACACGTTTCTGGAGTTGGTCTCGTATTCTAAGATTACCCTTTCTACATCACGTAAATTATCAATAAAGTTCTCAATCGGTTTCCCATCAAACTGAATATCTTTGAGTTGTAAAGCTGTTGCACGTGCACTCCTAACAACGTCTTTTAGATATTGGCAAATAATATCCATTGTTACGACCTCGGAAATGGTCGCAATCTCTACAGGGCATCTTCCTCTATGATATGCAGTAAGAGCACAAATAATTCTTCCAACGGGAAGCCTTGTTTTCATTAAAATTTCTTTATCAGACTCATGTAGCTCAGTGTTTTCCGATAATGAAATTTGAATATTTTCAAGCTTCTTTTTCGTTTCAGCGTGAAAGGAGTTTGTTCCAGAAAACTTCTTTTTTCCCATTACAATATCCAGACATCCTTTTGAATTCTTAAAAAGATTATCCAGCAATGACTGATCTTTTGTCCCAAGTGCTGAGCATAAATAGCATTCTAACTCCCCTCCCTCGAATAGACTTTTCATGAATGAAGAATCATTAACCATCGATGGGTAATGCTTCGGAACACCATCATCCCCTATAACAATTGTTCCAGTAATCGACATAAAAAGTTCGGCAAACTGTGGTTGTGTTGTCAAAAATGGATCTTTACTGATTATATCCCATGCTAAATTGTAAGAACCCGCAAAAGAATCGCCCAATTCAGGATCTTTTCCTAAACGGGTATTATCTTCAGCACACTTATGCCTTGCGATGGCCATGTCACTCAAAAGTCCATTTTGTCTACTCATTGAACGACAAATATGTTGCCTTGCCCCAACAGCATTGGGCCAAGAAGCCCCTACAGCCTGTTCTGCCAACTCACACGAATTAATATTCATCGAATTAATTTGATTAGACATTTCTTGAAGCCAGCACATGGTATCTTCTGCCTGAGGGCTCACAGATTTTACTGTTAGCAAAAAGGCGTAGGTTGCAGCATTAGACGCTGTGTTTTTCATTGCATCTATTAACTCCTCTTTTGAGATATACGAAAAGCTTCCTAGATGAGCATCAATTCCCGCACAACCAGCAGAATAACTAGGGGGTGTGACTGTTAAAGGCTTTCGGTTAAATACGCGGTTGCGTGTTGTTAAACTTCCCGCTGTACCATAACCCGCCATTTGACCTTTATAAATTTTTGGAGATTCAAGAGATGATCCTGAATTATACTCACTTAAAAATTTATCTAAGTCTTTTCTAACTTGTTGAGGCGAAGAAAAAACAGGTAGGGAAATTATTAAAAATATGAATAGATATAAACACACAGGTGTTCTCCTCTTATCGATTTCTAGAAATCCAATCGTTGATCATTGAGCTATTTTTGATCCTCTCAATCCATTCAGTTTTGTTTCCGGGGTTGTCCTTGGATATTATTTTTTCATAACTTAAAACAAGTCTCCATGTCTTTATTTGAACTTCTCTTCTGATATAAAGTACCCCAAAGTCCACTTCAGGATTCTTTGTTCTCCCCTCCGATACATGAATAATATCCTGAGGTTTTTCAGAAACAATCTCATAGTCTAATTTACCCGTTTCCCATCCCCTATTCTGAAATTCATTTTTCATGTTCTTACAGGCGAGTCCCCGACAAATATTCAATAATTTTCCGTGTTCTATTTCATGAAATTCTTCATTTAAATAATATGCGATTTGTTCGTTGAATGAGTCTTTAGTTCCAGAGATAATGTCATTAATAGCAATAAAGTCTCCAGAACCCTGAATCAACTCTTCAGTACGTATTTTCCCATTCCATTCATCAGGAGTCAAAATCTCCTCGATCACTTGGTTAGAAAACGCTAAATTTTTAGCTGTATTTTTCCCAAAAAAATCATAATGAACTCTTGATGAAAGAGTTGTTATACCCAACATCACTATTAAAATCCCAAATATACTCAATTTTCTCATGTTTTTCTCCTACTTCAATTGTTTATGAATTTTCCCTTTTTCAAAATTCTCACGAAATTGAAGGGTTATATTTGTTTCAATCATATCTACAGATACAAGACCAAATCCTACAGGTATCGCTTCAGTTTCGTTTGGCTCAATCACATATACAGCAGGGAAATGTGTGATCCCAAATTGTTCTTTTAAACCCTTGTCCAGAATACTCCCTGGAAGTTCTTCTAGTATGACTCCATCTACAGAGATCGGCTGCACTATCCAGTCGTATCTCTTGGAAAACAGGGAAATCATCTTAGCAAACTCTTTTGAAGCTTCGTCCCTTCCCTCATAAAAGCAGATTAATCCGTGACTTTCAGCGAGCGATTTCACAATATCCTTTTGCAATAGGGATTTTTGTTTATGATAAAATTTTGACCCATAGCTCGATACTGGGGTTCCGGAAATCGAATTATCCAAAGAGGGATTCTTTAACACCACTTTAGCCCATACTTTAGACACGTCACCAGCTCTAATAAGCCACATATTTTGTAATTCAATGTACTTCTGTATATTTTCTTCTGTGGGCTCCAAAATGGCTTTTGCAAGAGTATCTTCCATCTCATTTTTACGCTCCTGAAGTTCTTCCGATGGTTTTTTTGTAACTTGAATGGGCTTTTCATTGTCTTCTTTTGGAACAGATTTCTCTTCATAATAAGCCCATCCTTCGCACCTTCGATCATGCCAACCTGCTTGTAGCAAATGAGGAAGAATAAAACACACTAACAGGAGCTTGTTTAAGTGGAACTTTCGGTTCATTGTTCCTCCAAAAGGTCTCTCACAATATCTTGAAGATCTTCGATTACGATATTTACATTAGGAAGATCCTTAACCAGAGGACCTAGCCACTGATTCCATGTTTTCCTCACATTATTTAAAGTGATCGGTTGAAAAAAATCATTCGAGTCCTTGAAGAACACTTCTTTTTTGCTGCATTTTTGGATAAGATTTTTTTTAAAATCATCTAATTGAAGTGATTCTTTGTACGTCTTAAATATCCTCCAAAGATCATAATAATCTCTGGCTCTGGAGCGCCCCCAATCTCTTTCGTACAATTTTTTGGTGTGCTGAAGGATCGCTCTGTGCTTCTCAAGAACAATCTCCTCTAATGAATAAGAAAGAAGATCAATTTCAATATCTTCACCATATAAATGGATCATCCTTCTTTTTGTGCTTTCTAAAACCATATCCTCGTTTCTAGTAATCTCAATCATGACTTTCGTTAGTGGGTGATTTTGCCACTGGTATTGAGCATAAATAGAAAAGGCTTCTTGGCCATCTGGATGAGGGTATTTTTCACTGTATCTACTAAATCTTAGTTTAACGGGTGCGAACTCATTGATCATTTCCGAGGCGATATTCACAGCTTTTTTGATTTCACCCTCTAATTCATCACCACATGGAAGCTCATTCAATGCAGTAAAATCTATATCCTCAGAAAACCGATATTCCCCGAAGTAGCACTTTTTTAGAGCTGTTCCTCCTTTAAAAATACAGTAGCTACTTAAAGAAGGAGTCTGTGAAATTCCCGCTAAAATCCAAGACAGTAAGTAATCTTGCTGAATGACGTCAAGACGGATGCCTGATTTTTTTGATGCAGAATCTAACCTTTTTCTAAGAGGACTTAAAGTCATGATTCGCCTCCAATATTTTCAATAATTTTCCATCTTTTACTTTTAGTCCCCTTTGTTGAACCACTTGGGTCTAGTTTTCTTATTCCGTTAACAGGCACTTCTTCCAAGGTTTTTAACCACTTATTATCTACCCCGAGGGATTCTAATATAAATCCCAACCTTTTCACGGTTGCGACCCCTAATTTTTTAGAGTATGTAACAATTTTATCTAGATCAAGACCACTTCCACATACCTTGAACGCATGAAGTACCTCGTTGAAATCTCCGCAATATTGCGGATGTAATAAGCCGTCCAATAGCGTTCGCTCCGGATCTGTTATTTGAACCTTCGCCTCTCCCATCCAGACATTTTGAATCCCAAAATAGCGATCTTTTTTTAATCGAACAAAGTGAAAAATCGATTTCTTTTTATTGGGAATTGTACTCCCTATCGGGGTGATTGCATAAATAATATTAGGTGTTTGCTGGGTGAGATGATGATAGTGAAGAGCGGTCCAGTGGCTAATCGCGCACGGATTAACTATAGCCATGGCAACCTCAAAATCATGAGGATGTGGTCCGAAACCCGACTCGGAGGTGATAGAATATACCCCATTTTTTATGGGTTCTATCCATCCATCTTTTTTTAGATGATAAAGGATTTTTGTAACCGATTTTTCGTTTAAACCAATTTTTATGGCCATTTCTCTTGCATCCTTTAAAGAAAATATCTTTAAACCACTGTTAACCAATTCTCTAAGTAATTTCACCTTATTCATTTAAACAATCCTGTGTATATATTCTTCCATATAAAGGAATTATCCATACACATAATTACAAGTCAACTTTTTTCTTAACCCTCCTATTCTTTGACTATGTGGTTAATAGTGAATAGTCAATTCTTCTCTCCTTGTTTCAACCCATCTGATATCTTTTGTTGGAGTCTATTGATACGTTCATTGAAGTCAGCTGCCGGGACTTCAAATGCCGAAGATAGATTGATTTTATCAAAATCTACCTCTTGAATTTGAGATTGAGATAATCCCCCACAATCAGGTTTTTCTGCTGTTCCCCAAGTTAAACCCAGTTGGTCTTTCGCTTCTTCAACAAATATTCTTGCTAATTTCGAAGAAAAACAGCAGAAAATCTTCTTCTTAGACACTTTCACACCAAGCTCAGAATGATTTTTTTTCCCAACATAGTGGCACTGTCCTCGATTATTTAGATCCAATAAGGCTAACTCTTCTTCATCACATTTTGACATTACTGCATCGACAGCTAGCCCCCCCATTTTATTGCAGCAATCATAAACTAGATCTCCTAAAAAATTTACGTAGCAACGGTGTTTCTTACCTGAGAAAAACTCAAAATTTTGGGTATCTATCATATCTGTGTTCTGTAGATCCTTATCCATTTCATTGAATATTTGGAGCTTCGTTGTAACGTCTGATAAACTTTCGTTTGGTTCGTACACCCCTTCCACTATAAAATCTGCCAACCCAAGATCTTCACTATCTAATTCGTATTGTTTTTTACGGTTAAGTGCTTTGTAACAACTGAAGGTTCTCTTCCACAGATCACACCCAAATGGGCCATTTTTTAAGCATTCGCTTAATTTAAGCTTGCAGAATTGACTTTTTAGAAAATCACATCCAGAAACTTTTTCTGGGGTATAGATGAACTCAAATCTCTCTACCCAGCACTGAGAAAGTTTTGTTCCATTAATATCTCTCGCAACATTATCTAAGCATTTTTTAGAAACCAACCTAGATTTAGAGTCATAAGCGATCTTCTTGATTGATGAATTACTGTACTCCCATTTTTCATTGATGATTCTCCATGAACCGGTTTCCCTAAATTCGACTACTTTTTCATTGTGAGAACATGACAAACAGTCATCAACATGTCTCCAGTTTGATTCAACGACGTCGTGATGATCAGATCCCTTTTTATAATTTTTCACCTTAAACCATTTAATATTTTGGTCTGACTCAAACGTTTTACTTTTCTTCTTGGCTTTTGATTCTCCCTTCCCCCTAGTTACCTTTCTACTTTCATTATGTCCTAAGCACTTTAATACCATCACTTTTTCAAGCTCTTTTTCCAAATCGTAATTTAGAGTCCTTGTAAAATGGAAGGTGACGGGGTCAGCCGACTCTTTGCAAACCTCTAGATACTCTCCCTCTTCAGAACCTACCTCGTTAAGCTCATCAGAAAAGAGCATTTCGTTTTCAGACAGGTAGCTATTTACAATAGAATTTTCCTCGAGAAATTCGACAACAGGATTAGACTTCACCTTGCCGGTTAAAACATCCTCTTTAGCCTTTTTACCATCAAACTCTTTCCCCTTGTCCTTCTCGGGTAAGAGGTCATCCGATAAACAAAAACCTTCTAAGCTTTTAAAGACATCGTTTATCGAGTTTTTACCGAGGTTTTTAGCCTCCACCTGTATTCGCTTCTTTTCCCCTTTGGAAAGTGATTCTCCATTTGCAAAAGTGGTGAAAGATGAGAAAATTAATATAAAGAGAATCCTTACCATAGCCTCCCCTCCGACGCCGCAACCTTGGAAGCATCTAGGCAGCACTGTCTCTTTGTCCAAAGAACATAAACAAATTCTTCTCCTTTGTAGGGATATGACTTTCCCGATCCCCAAATAACTTCAGTACCTCCCAATGAGGGGCACTCCCCCTTAGTCTGTGGAACTGGATAGACAATCTGCGATTTGTATAGGGTCTTTTTCCAGACGGGCATATAGCTTTGCTCACAATAGTTTCCCTCTTTATACCCCTTAATGAATCCCGACCTGTGCAGTTTAGCAATTCCCCTTTGCATCAAAAGAAGGCTCGCCTGAATATCACCAACATGTGCTCCTACTGTCCCTGAAAATGGATAAAGGGAGCCGTGACATCCAGCACACCAGAATAGCTTATCCAATGGTTTGGATAGGGAAGAACTCGTACAGTCTGCCACACATGCGATTTGAGCAAGAGGGTCAGCAAAGAGGGTACCATCGGCGTTAAGAATGTTTGCGAGGCTATCATCATACCAACTAGGGTCCAACTCCGAGAAATAACAAAGATCGCATTCGCTGTCCTCAATACAGGCAAAATCTGTCAAAAGTCCGAGTATGGCAAATACGGGATAATCATAGATGTGAATATGGGCAAAGCTTGTTTGAGATCCCGAACCACTTTTACTGAGAACCCCCCTGTTTTTTATCGTCGCTTTTCCTATTGATACACCTCCCAATCCGACGAGTTTATACGCCTCTTTCGTGACGTCAATTAATTTGGTTGGCTCCCAAAAAGTCAATGGGACACCGGCCTTTGGAGGTACTCCATGGCAATAACAGAAGATATCACTATGACTTTGGAAATCCTTGTGCCCAGGTGTAATGTTAGCGCCGGAAACTGTCATGGGGAATACACACTCCCAACAAATTGTCGTGAGAGGATTGACAATGGATCCTCCATCGGCAAATAACGAAAATTGGGCAAAGAGAAATATGCATAGAAACCTCTGTTTCAATGGATACCCCCAAAAAGTTTAGCTTGGAGACCGGCCGCGGTATTTGTATCTCCAAATTTTTCAAATTGCTCGAGAGCGTAGGTAATCGAAACAGTGCCTGTAATCTTGTCATATCTGTCCCCTTCAAGTAAAAGAATTGATGGGGATAGTTCCACTTGATATTTTTCAAAAAGCTTAGGGTTTAGCTGAACGGGTGCGGTTATTCCTTTTTCCCTAAAAATTTTTATTTTTTTGGAAAACTCAATAAAACTATCATTTGGCAATCCTCTGACGACAAAAGCCCCGCCTATCTTTTCCAAAATGGGGGAATATTCACTCCAGAGAGCTTCAGGAAGATCGAAAGTCATTAGAATATAAATCGTGTAGTCCTCGTAAACACCCACCGAAGTCTTGCAAGGGACAGACCTAGCCAAAATTTTATCTGTATTAGCCTTAATCTCGGTTAAATCGTATTTCTTTGACTCAGACAGTATCTTTTTGAGATTCTCTTTAAACCAAGTCTCTTCTTCGGCGCGATTTTTCCCATCATCTTGTTTTTTATAGATATTTTCCTCAATCCAAGTATCGGATGCAGAGAGAGAGTTTGACAGAAGAATTATCAAAAAAAACAGCTGTTTCACAATCTAGCCCCTTTCGGCATTGACTCTACCTTTAGGAGTAAATCATGTTGTGAAATTTTGGCGGGTACTGATTTCACCTTGAACTTTTTGCAAAGGATTCCTTGTTGGTCAAAAAATACGGGTCTTTTTTCTGACTCTTCCAGTTCTAACGGCTTTCCCCTCACTAAGATCCAAACACCAGAGTGACTCTTTGCCCACTCTACCTGTTCGGCATCATCACCGTTAAAGAGAAGTAAATCGTTGTTGAGCCGACTCATGATTAGCGGATTATGCTTTGTCCCTTTTTCAATAATAGTTTTCCCTTCGTGATCCTTGATATCTTCGTTTACTATAATCGTGGGATCGAAATAATGTATCGTATAGACCCTTGTCTCTGCTATGTCGACAGGCTTCGGATTTCTGAGTTTTTTCTCATAATGAGATCTGATTTTTTTTTGAAGAGCATCTTTTTCACAGTCTGTAACTGCCTCTGCCCTTTCTCTGATAACATCAATGATATTGTTTTCTTTTATTGGAATGACGTGACCAACGATACCAAAATCCTTAGCGTTAGCTACAGAGAAGGTAAAGATAAAAAAGAGAATCAACCTCTTCACACTCCCCTCTCTTCCTCTAAAACTTTGTTAATCGCTTCAGTAATTGACAATCCCTGTTTTCGGTAAGGATCGATCTTTTTTCTATCGTCGGCATTTGTGCTGTAAAGAAGCTGAGAAAAAGGATCCAATACAAGACGAGATACTGAATAACCATTTTCAGAGCTAATCATCACCTCGGAATACTCCCCTTCTTTCTTTCTTACAGATTTTAATACTTCAATCTGCCCGTCTGAGCAGTTACTTTTTTTAGCGTAGGCGATTATCGATTCTTGTTTTTGGGATAGAAGGCATGTCCAGCTTGAGTTATCGTAGGCGGCCATGGCTCCTTGGCTCTGATAAAAATCCTCTACTGATTGCGTTCCCACAACTAATGAGCCGTTGTATTTTCGAAGTCTTCTAGCCAACGTTTCAATAAAGGGACCCGTCTGCTTTGCCCTGAGAAGATCCCACGCCTCATCAATGCAGATGATCGTCGGGGTTTTTCTATCTCCCAAAAATATTTGTCTATTTATCTCGAGTATAAAGATTTGCATGATCACAGATTGTAGCTCCGGCATGCTTTTGAGTTGCTCAAGCTCGATCAAAACCATTTTATTGTGAAAGTTAATGTTGGCTTTTCCCTCAAAATATTCGGAGTAATTCCCCGATTTAGTAAAGGGTCCCAACATCGTCGACAAATTCTTCGCTTCCAGTTCCTTCTGGTTCGCCAAATATTGAGACACATCTGTAATCGTCGCCTGATTCTTTTTTTCCTTCCAAACTGATAGAATGGCTTTTTCAAGTAGGGCATTTTCTAAATCCGATGTTCCCTCATTCGGGTGAGCCATCGTCGATATAATTGATTTAAGAGCACCAAAATAGGCTGATAGCTCTTCCTTATCGTTTGTCGGAATGTTTGAAAAGGGGTTTAGGCAAAGTTTTTCCGTTTTATCGAATTCGATTTTTTGTCCCTCTAAAACCTCACACATTTTTTCAAAACTACCCCCAACATCGATTACATAAACCCGCCCTCCTGTACCGAGATTATTCAGCAATAATTCTTGCATAAATACGGATTTACCCGATCCACTCTCCCCAACAACAATGGCATTGTAATTGGTTCCCCCATCGAATACATTGAAGTTACAAAGTTGACCCCGTCGCCCCATAAGCAACATCCCTGAATGAGCGGTTCCCCTCCACTCTCCCTGAATAGGGATGAAGTTGGCGGCTTCACTTGAAAGCGTTGTTCTTAAAACACCTAAATCCTTCAGGTCATTAGCAAATTTCCCCCAACTCATTGGTAAGATTGAGAGGAAAGAGGGAAGGTGAATATATCTGTTTTCCTGAAGCTTGAAATCATTTAGCTTCCACAAACTTTTCATGGTTTGTTCTGCAGATTCAACCTGATCCTCCATAGCCCAAAAACCGGTTGAAAGCTGAGAATAGACAAATTTGTCTCCCCTTTTTCTAGCTCCCCTAACGTGATCAACATCCCTCACTTCATCAATTAACTCGGGTATCATCCGCGTTAAGAAAGCGGATCTCCCTTGCTTTTCTACGATGCTGCTACGCAAGCTATAGGATTTTTCGATCGAGGATTGCTCTGGACAATGGATTCCGTAGTGAATATAGAAAGGTGTATTGATTCTAAAGTTGTTTTTTTCGAAATCACCAATCAACCGATTCATGTTTGAGAGGCTCCAGTAATTAGGGAAGTCTACAGCCCTGAAGCTTTTGTACCTGATCGGATTTTTCTTATCCCAAATCAATCCATCTTCTTTAACGGAGATTTTTCCTCCATTGGGAATTTGTGAAGCTAAAGATTGAAATTCATTAAATTTTCTTTTTTCTGGTATCGTTGACTCACTAAAGTTGATGAGGGCGCTTATATTCGACAGGTAATCATTGGCTTCCCAACAAAAGGATTGAGATAGGTCATTTAATGTCTTCAGCGAGCGCTTCTGTTTATCGATCAATTTTTCATAAAGCTCAACTGAAGGTTTACTGTGCATGCTTACAGAAAAGATAAATCGAAAATCTCTGAGATTATTTGTTTTTAGATTCTTGAAGTTAAGTGATCTTTGCTTAATTAGTTCAAAAAAAAGCTCTCCACCGGGCGCTCGCTTTTTAGCGTGCGATTTCAAGATGTCGTTAACCTTATGGTCTGCAAGCAAGAGACACTGAATTGAAACTCCCTCTTCAAGAAGTTCATCGACAAGCTCCGAAATGGTTTTATGCATATCGAGACCTCCCCCTACTACAGGAATGGCTTCGATGACAAACCCTACACTTTCCCTGCTGACAATAAAGGTGTGATCTTTTCCCTTTTTTTCGCATGTCTCTACATACTCATACCCCAACATAGAGGATAAATTATCGAAATTGAATATTTGGTCGTGGAGAGAGTCATCATACCTCAACTTTTCTCGAGCCCCCATTTCAGGGCTCCCCATAAAATGAGAGATTTTTTGACCCATTTTACTGAGTAGATCGATCATTGACAGCAATCCTCTTTACAAGAGTCATTAAAGTAAATGAAGTACCCTTGAGTAGTTGTTTTATCGCTCCTGTCTTCATTAACCCAAATTCTTTTTCTCATAGGTTTAGAATTTGAACAACGACCGGGTTTTTGGCAGTTTTTACCTGGACAAAAGGAGGCAAACTCGGACGGGAGAACATCCAAAAAAATGTCTGGTCCTCCATCTGGCGTTTCGACGATCATTTTTTGAATATCAGAAACAGAGGTACAGGGAACTCCTTTACAAGGCGGGCAATCGAAATCTGATTTGTAGACTTGACATGAGGTCAAAAAACTAAGAATGAACACCCCAATAAATCTAAAATTCATAATCAGACTCCTTTATAAATAGTTTATTCATTATCAAAGAGATGAAGTTGTAATCTGGTTCTTTTTCAATCATCTTCTCCCCTATCTGAAGGGATGGAACAACCATCACGCTCTCCTCTTGAGTGATAAAATCTCTTGCAGCATTAAAACCGCCTGATAATTTTATAAATGTCTCATCTTCAATCTCATCTAGATTTTTCTTAAAAATTTCCATAGCCTTTTTCATCAAAAGAACATTGAATTCCGGATTATCCAAAGATAGTTCTTCAAGAAGAACGGTCAATAACAGCCTCTTCTCATTTTGATCTAGCTTCTCAAGACAACACATAAACTGAACGGTTGTAAGATCCATCGGCACGGGATGAAACACATAGCGCAGTTGTCCATTTTCTATGTATTCTTCCTGAATTTTTCCGAAATCGTTTCTGAAAATTTGCACGCAATGAGCGCAGGAAAGCGAAAAATACTGAGTAAATTCTACTTGGGTATTGGGATCACCAAAAGTCACTAAATACTCCGAAGGGAGTTTCTCAAGTGAGAATAAACTGGAAGTTGCCAATGTCATTACAAGCAATAACCTTTTAATCATCCTTTTCTGGACTCCTTTCGAACTTTTTCGACCTTGTCTTGAGCGTGTATGTCGCCGATATCCGTGCTCATTGAAAATGTAAGATCGACAATTCTTCCCGCATTAACCTGGAGAACAGGCTTGATTAGGTCCGCTCTTTTGATGTAAAAATCCGTTAGGGTGTTAAAAGCGTTGTCCATTCCGGAGGTCCCTCCTTGAATAGCAAGCCCACGGGAAAATTCCCTACCAGAAATATCGTCGTTACAACACCCATCTCCGTAAAAGGATCCTCCCCCCACGCAACAATTCGTATACCTTGATGCGTAAGCTTGGAAAAAACTGTTCACTCCTGACAAGGCTCCCACGATTGTGGCATTGCTTATCATCTTGAAAGATTTGTCTACAATGGTCCCTCTAACACCATACTTCCCATCTTCACCCGTGACAAATCCTGTAATGGTGGTATCGATAAAGTCGCCAGTAGGTTTTATCTGGGTTAAACGTTCAACCCTGATATAAAGACGCTCAGATGAAAGGTCTCCATAAGCTGATGCAATGATCACTCCTCCTTTCAATTTAGCTCTTACTTTTTTGGGAAGATGACCATCGTCCAAAATCTGCAATTTCACCGGTTGAGGATCGTTACTTGAATATACTCCGCAGGGAGCATCTACACTCGAAACTAAAACAGCTTTAACTGTAGTCCCTGAAGGAATGGTTGTTTCGACATTTTTAATCATGTTTCTCTTGGACTCTATGACCTTGACAATGATCCCCTGTTTTGGCTCGCACGAAGACATTGGAGAGTAAAGATATTCCGAAAATGGAGAAACAGAATCATCTCTATCTACAAGATTTTTATTCATTTTATTTTCAAGCGAGGAAATTTTTTCTTTATTTTCAATCTGCAGTCTTAATTTTTGTATCTCGTCTCTAAGCTCCATATTCTCTTTTCGAGAGATATCTTCTCTTTCTTTTGCATCTAAAAGAAACCCCTCTAAAACACTAAACCTATTTTTCAGGAGATCCATTTGCCCTTCAACTTGATCATTCAATATCGCTTGTGGATTTATAGAGTCTGTTGGAATATCAACATTAACTTGAGGCCTTGCAGTTTGTTGAACCTCTTGCTCATTTTCAACCAGTATATAGGTGAATCCGCCAATCACAATCGCAGCGGAAAAAAACACCAATCCGTATAAGATATTTTGCTTTTTCTTGATCTTATCTGACTGTTTCATCATTTCTCACTCCAACAATTGCCAAAGTTTTCATTCCCCTGCTTAAATGATGTTGATCTAGGTAAACCCAATTTCCGCACTGGAAATTCATATCGATTTCTTTGATGACCTGAAGTTTTTTAGAGACGTTTTCAACACGCCATACATAGAGGGTTTCGTAGAGAGATACGAATTTTGAAATTAAAACCGCTCGGACTCTATTTCTGATCAATACTCTCTCAGCCATTATATCGCAGGAGACAAAATCTTCTAGGATGTCGCCACTCATTATTTTTCTGATGATATCGACCTTATCTTCAGGGCTTCCCGGAATTAAAAGCATGTTTTCGGAAGCAAAGTCGATATCTTCGTAAATAGCCTCTTCTAAAATGACAATTTCTCCTGGCTTTTCGATGAATACCAACTCAAAGTCCTGCACCTTTCCACCCTCGATAATGACAGATAAAGAAGAGGGCTCTGGAAAGTCAGAGAGAGCATAGATGAAAACTTGTCCTGTTTCCTCATCGAGATTGATATCTATATTACATCCAGGATAAACAAGTTGATTAATCCTCCCCTCATTAACAGCTATTCGGTTCTGAAATCTACTCGATAGCTCAACCCTTTTTACGACCGTTGAATCAATGGGGGTATAAATGGTCGCATACGTCTGATCAATACATAACACTAAAAACAAAAGAAAAATCATCCCCTTATTCATTTTTCAGCTCCTCTCTATTAATCTCCGATAGACGCAACATTTTTCCGTTAAATGTAAATTGATAGACATATTTTTCTCTGACTGTGGATAGCATTTTCCCCAGTAGATATGTCGATCGATCCCCAGTTGTTTCAACTGACATAGAAAGCTCATCAACTGTAACCTTTGACGGTACGAAAATATAGGAAACCCCTTCTTTAGAAAGAACATTCTGTTCCTCAGAAAGTTTTTTCTTGAGCTTTCCGTACAATGAAGGATCTGTTATTTCCAAAAGAGAAGCGGCCTGCTCTTTTGATGATGACAACGTTTTACTTAGTAGTAACATCGTTACAACATTTGCCTGTTGCTTCAAATAAGATCCGGATACCTGATTTCCATGTGCCCAAACTTTTTCATTTAACGAGTGAGGGACAATGATAATTTTTTCATTCTTAAACGAGAGCATTACAGCTAAAACAGAAACGGCTATCACCAATAAAAATGATAGTGAAAGGAACGCGTTTCTTTGAAATACAAGATGTTGCATATTTAACCTATAAATTTTCTCTATCACAGAATGATGTCCCTCTTGTGAGAACAGGGTATATTTTGAAATTTTCCGGAACGTCTCAAAGCTCGCGTTGGAAAGTTCCAGTAAAAGTAATGGAAGGGTGTAATTCCCCTATCTTTGTTAGACTTCTTAAATTTTCTGAAAAAAAACCAAAAAGCAACCCCTGAGAGCATGATGACCAAACTCTCAAGAGCTCCCCCTAATAAGATTAATGCGGCGAGAGTTATACATTCCCCCACATCCCAAAACAAAAACCGACTGGGATTATCCAGCGTTTTAATGATTCGATACTCTGAGTTGTTCATAGAGCAAAAAACGCTTTTAATACTTTCGGCATAAAAAATGTCAGAAGACAAACTCCCCCCCACATCATCAAAGGCTTTGGAGATGCTGCAACATATGATTGAAGCAATCCGTAAGATCCCGCCAACACTCCAGCAATTTTAACGGGATAGCCGAAAAGTGTATCAACTAACTGTTTCATCTCATTTCCCAATTTACCTTCCAGTAGGTCTTTGCTTGAATCCTCTGCAAATCCTAACTCTGGAAGTAAGATCGCTGTCGCAATCAAGCCTGTAAAAAAAACAATTTGTCGATTCATATCCACCTCATGGATTTTGTAATTTGGCTTGTTTTTATCAACCATTTCTTTTACAGTCAATATATTTATATACTTTTTTTCTACACATATGAGGAAATTCCAGCGATACATATAGATATATAATATATTTTATTTATTGAAAATATTTGATAAACTCTACCCTCTTACACAAAATCTCGAGGTAGAATAAGGGGGAGTCAGACCCAAACACGAATCAAAAAAGTTGTTTATAAATACAAAATCCAATTATTCTTCTAAAAAGGGATTATATAATGAAGCTAAATGACGATACATTGAATCACGATAACCGAAAATCTCACAATCTCAATATTTCCAATTCAATACACTCCAAACTCTCAAATCATATTCGCATACTAAAAAGCCTTGAGGACAGAAGCACAACAAATCAAACATGGATCATGAACGCGATCAAGAAAAAAATCGAAAAAAATGAAAAAATGCTCCAAAATGAGATCCCTCAAAAAAAAACAATTACTGTGAAAATAGATCCCAACACCCTCGAAAAAATCACAGAACAAGTAACCATTCTGAAAAAATATAAAGGTTCCTATTCTAAGACAAAATGGATTCTAGAAGCTATCATGGATCAACTCGAAGAAGAGGGAGAGAAAGTTAACAATCTTCTCAAAAAATAAAGGGGAAATGCTTAAATTTTCATACTGGAACATTAAGTTCTTCAAGACTTTTCTTTGCTCTTTTTCGCAAAAAATCTTCTTCAAGTTTGTGTTCTTAGGAACCGTTTTATTTTTTTATCAAATCTTAGCTAAACCCCTAAAATACTCTCTACAGGATTTGATGCCTGATTAATAGAAAGGCTAACACTCAAGAGCAGCGAAAACATTTTTGGAATTTTCTAAAGCCGCCTCTAAGTTTTCAATTATTTCACTGGTCAAAACATCTGGATTAGGCAGGTTTTCTAGATAGGTAAGACTTTTGAAATAATTAAAACACGCTATTGGGATTATGAATGGAAAAAAGACAATGCGTTACTTGTAGAGGTTTACGAAATGTTTGAAAAACATCCTTAACTTTATTTATATAAAAATAATATTGGTTACGATATATTAGCACCCCAAGAGTGCACACAATCTTGAATATTTGTTGAATTCTGTACATTATTGATGTGCTGTAGTAATGTTGAATTTATCAAGTTCATGCAAATTTATCATTTGCAAGAATATTACTAAATTGCTGCCAGTCAGAAAATGTCTATATTTAAAAAAGGAAATAAATGCAGAAAAAAATCTTAAAAAACCGACCTATGATAGCTGAGGCTCTTTGTGAATTACACTTTTCAGTTAAAAGTTCACAGGAAAAAGACCCTTATTGGGACCCTCGTTGGTTTGGTAAAATCTTACAGCAACTTGGTAGTAAATATGACCTTGAGCCCGCCCAAGGAAAAATGATGCGTATACATACTGAACCAGGTCAAAAAATGAGTATTTCAGAAGTCCATACTCCCTTACCTGAAAATAGAATGATATATAAACACCACGACAAGAGCCACTTGTTTCAGCTTTCTCCTCAAATACTTACAGTCAATATAATAAACGACTACCCTGGCTGGGAAACTTTTCTTCAATATATTAATACAGGTTGGGAGAATTTAAGTAAGCTAGGCCATATTGAAGTTAATCGTGTTGGATTACGATACATTAATAGAATACCAAGATCCGAAAACTCTAAAAATGTAGAACACTGGCTACTGAATGAGGATTGGCTACCTCAAGAACTTAGGAAACAATCAGAAAATTTTATCTTTAAATTTGAAAGGGAAGTCAATTCTAATCTATTTCTGAAAATTAATCTTTCGGAAGAATTTTCGGAGACTTCCCCTTCTCCCATACTGTTCGATTTAGATGCTATTAGTTTCAAAAAATCTTTAAGCGATTGGGTTCAGATCAATAGTGAAATTAAAAGATTACATGATATTATCCGAGACAAATTTGATAGTAGTCTCTCTAAAAATTATTACAACTCTATTTCACCAAATAACGAAGAAAAAAAATGATAACCATTGTCCCAAAAAGCATTATTGATTCTTCATACTCATTCTCCTCAACAGAGTCCCAATCTCCTGATGAGTACCGTACCGTATATTCACTATCGAGCTCTATAACAGAAAACAAAATAATAGAATTGCCTTCGACGAATTCAAGTCTAAATATTCCGTATGATGAGCTCGAATCAAAAAACACAATAGATATAAGCAAAAAAAATAAATTCAATACTTTAGTAAAAAAGTTACACAACAAACCATGTAATTATGAAGAAACAGTACTTAAAGATGTTGAACAAATACTTTCTAACTTAGACATCAACTTATCTTCATAGGATTAAGATAATTTTGAATAAATATATATTAGATACAAACATAATAACAGCTGTACTAAACGCAGGGCGATTTTATCAATAAAGATTTACATTCAATACTTTCAACAAGTACTCAACTTTCCTATTTGCTTTCTGTCGTTTAAGTTCAATCCCAACTTTAGCGCTCTTTTCTTTGGACAGCATGTTAAGCGC
>JAJFMC010000211.1 GCA_021772365.1 Chlamydiota bacterium | reverse complement strand
GTTCGATCGTTAGATTTCAAATGGAAAGAGAAATCGTGGCTGAAACAACGCGCCAAGGCAAACAGTTTAGATAGCCCCATCTCTATATATGAAATGCACCTGGGATCTTGGAAAAAAAATGTAGAAGAAAAAAATAGACCTCTGAACTACTTAGAGTTATCGATTGAATTACCCAAATACCTTAATGAAATGGGATTCACTCATGTTGAATTTCTACCAATTATGGAATACCCATTTGACGGTTCTTGGGGATATCAAACTCTGGGATATTTTGCTCCAACAAGTAGGTTTGGTACACCACAAGAGTTTATGACCCTCGTCGATTCACTTCATGATCATGAAATCGGAGTGATTTTAGACTGGGTTCCTTCACACTTTCCTTCCGATATGCATGGTATCGGACTTTTTGATGGTACTCACCTCTATGATCATGCTGATGAACGTAAAGGTTTCCATCCTGATTGGAAAAGTTGCATCTTCAATTATGGACGAAAAGAAGTCGTTTCTTTTCTGATAAGCAGCGCTCTATTTTGGTTTGAGAAATATCATATCGATGGACTTCGCGTGGATGCCGTTGCTTCCATGCTCTATTTGGACTATTCTCGGAAAGATGGAGAATGGATTCCCAATGAGTTTGGCGGAAATGAAAATATTGAGGCGATAGAGTTTTTAAAAGAGCTTAATACCGTTATTTATGAAAACTATCCCTATGCACAGACTATTGCTGAAGAGTCCACTGCTTGGCCAATGGTGTCTAGACCAACATATATAGGAGGACTTGGATTTGGAATGAAATGGAATATGGGGTGGATGCACGATACACTTCAGTATTTCTCCAATGACACCATCCACAGAAAATTTCATCACAACAATATATTATTTAGCCAGCTTTATGCATATAACGAAAATTTTCAGCTCCCTTTTTCACACGATGAAGTCGTACACGGAAAATCCTCTCTTTTGGGGAAAATGCCCGGTGACGATTGGGAACGTTTTGCCAACCTTAGATTACTATATGGATATATGTATGCTCACCCAGGAAAGAAATTATTGTTTATGGGATCGGAACTCGCGCAATGGGAAGAGTGGAACCATGAACAAAGCCTTCCTTGGCATTACTTAGAATACGATCGTCATAGAGAAATACAGCAGTGGGTAAAAGATTTAAATCAACAGTATAAAGAAACTCCGGCATTGTATGAACATGATTTTACGCAGGATGGTTTTGAGTGGATCGATTATGCCGATTGGGAGAAAAGCATGATTAGTTTCATCCGAAAGGGAACTGATCCTAAGAATGTCATCTTGTGTGTTTGTAATTTCACTCCTGTACCACGCAAAGACTACAGAGTCGGAGTTCCACTTTCCGGACAATGGAAAGAGGTTCTTAATAGTGATTCGAATCTATATGGAGGAAGTAACTTGCGAAATGGCGGTGTAGTGGAGACACTAAGTGAACCGTGTCATACTCATGAACAATGTTTGAGTTTAACAATACCACCTCTCGCAATCATTATGTTCATACCCATACATAAACCAAATAATCGGCTACAGGCACCTATGCATTAAGCTGATTGTTTCGAAGTTAACCACAGGTTTTAATCGCGTGATGTACTTTGTAGATTTTATGAATACAGCATTGGATTGCTACAGGTACGAAAAAGTTTTCATTCACTTCGGTATAATCTGCTTCAATAAAATAGCGGAGTGAGCTTGCATTTTGATAGATTTTGAAACGATAGGTGCATGGGCCTCATCTATATAATCTTCCGGTACAGGGTTCGATGTATTGACAATCATCTTCCACTGTTGCTCTCCTTCAGTTTCTGGTATTTGACACTCGATTTCTTGGTGATGCATACTAAAAGCTATATATAGTTGATATTCGGAGTTTGTGTCTTTCAAAGTGTATGCAATAAATTGTGTATCACCTTCCCAATTAGGTTGAAAAGGAATTGTTCCGTGCCAATCTACATCTTCTTCACTAAGATAATTATCTCGATGTAAAATTGGGTGACGTTTTCTAAAATGGATAAGCTCTTTGTAAAATCGATAAAAACCTGAATTTGTATTGATTGAATCCCATAAGAACCAGTTTAATTCGCTATCTTGACACCAAGAATTATTATTTCCATAACGTGTATGCCCATATTCATCACCCATTAGCAACATAGGGATTCCTTGTGAAACCATGAGGGCAAGGTGGAAATTACGTTTTTGCCTTTCACGTAAAGCGATAACTTCAACATTATCCGTATGCCCCTCTTCGCCACAATTCCAGCTTATATTATGAGGGTGACCATCTTGATCATTTTCAGAGTTAGAAGTATTATCTTTCGTGTTATAGGAAACCAGATCGCTTAAAGTAAAACCATCATGAGAAGTTATAAAATTTACAGATCTAGTTGGTGATCGATCGTGATTGAAAACATCGTCTGAACCACATAAGCGTATTGCAAAAGATCTTTTTTCTCCTCGATCACCCTTGATAAAACGCCGTACAGAATCACGGTATTTATCGTTCCACTCAGACCAACGGTTGGTATCCGGGGAAAAACCTCCAAGGCTATATAGCCCACCGGCATCCCAAGGCTCTGCAATCAATTTTGTGTTGGCTAAAATAGGATCTTCAGACAGACCATCAATGATAGGAGGCTTACTCAAAGGCTCACCATGATTACCTCTCATGAATACGGTTGCTAAGTCAAATCTAAATCCATCGACATGCATTTCTGTCACCCAATATTGTAAGCAGCTTTTGATAAACTCCCGAACCACAGGGTGATTACAATTAAAAGTATTTCCACATCCTGAAAAATTTTGGTGTTTATATTTTTGATCGACGATATAGTAAGAACCACAATCTATTCCTTTGAATGAATATATGGGGCCTTCTTCGTTTCCTTCTGCAGTATGGTTAAAAACGACATCAAGAATGACTTCGATTCCATTCTTATGAAGTTCTTTTACCATTTGTTTAAATTCTTTAAGGGCCTGTCCTAAATCATTTCCCGTTGCATAACGATTCATAGGAGAGAAGAAATTTACTGTCGAGTATCCCCAGTAATTTTGCAATTGTTTTCCTGATATAGGATTGAATCGATTGTATTCACATTCGTTGAACTCAAAGATAGGCAACAGCTCAATAGCGTTAACACCTAAGTCTACGAGGTGCGGTATTTTCTCGATGATACCTAAATAAGTTCCGTTATGTTGTACTTGACTTGAAGAGTCGCAAGTAAATCCCCTCACATGCATTTCATAAACAACTAGTTCGTTAAGCGGTATATTGAGGGGTTTATCTCCCTCCCAATCAAATTCATCGGGAGGTTGCAAGGCTCCAAGAGGAGAATAAGGGAATTCCCTGTCACCCCAAGTACTTGATGTTTTCAAGGCCTTTGCATAAGGATCTAGTATAATATGCTCTTGATTAAAGTAGCGTTTATATAGCTTTCCTTTTGATTTCTTAAGTCGATATCCGTAACAAACTCTCTCCGGTATGCCGTGAATTAACCCGTGCCATACATCCCCAGTTTTGTTGCTGTTTATGTCGAATGGAATTTCACAAATAGGATCTAAGGTATCGTAATTAAAGAGGCAAAGGATAACTTCACTGGCATATTTTGAGTATAGTGCAAAATTAACCCCTTCAGGTGTGTGACTCACACCGAATGGAGCAGGACTTCCAGGTTCAAGCCGGTAAGATTCAAGCATATGCATATGTTTATCCCCAGTTTTTTTCATGTTAACAGAAGATAATAGATTATCCTAATCAATTCTTTTCTCAAATTAGTCATAAAACCATTTACTGCGGAATGTTTTTCGACTAGCATAACCTTAAGGGATAAATACCCAAATAAGTTGAAAATTTGGGTGTATACCGAAGTAAATCCTAATTTATGAGTTCTCTTCGCAATAAATAAGAGGAAAAATATAATGTCTATCCCTCAATCAACATACCGGTTACAACTTAACTATCAATTCCCTCTCAAACAAGTTAATGAGGTCGTTAGTTACCTAAATCATTTAGGTGTAAGTACATTGTATTTATCACCTATTTTGAAAGCTCGTACTAAAAGTTCTCATTGTTATGATGTGGTCGATCCTACCCAACTCAATCCGGAATTAGGATCCCCAACAGAATTGGAACACCTCTCTAGCAACCTTCATCAACTTCGAATGTCGATTTTACTGGATATCGTACCTAACCATATGTGTATTAACAGTAGTGAAAACTCTTGGTGGAACGACCTGTTAGTTCATGGAAAACAATCTGCCTACGCAAACTATTTTGACGTTTTTTGGGAAGAGGTAAGCCAAGCTAATCCACCGCAACTAACTTTACCTTTTCTTGGTCAGACTCTTCAGGAAGAAATAGCGCAAAAACATTTAATTATCAATGATCATTCGAAGCAAATCTCTCTGAAATATCATAATCAATTTTATCCTATAGCAAATACAAAACAACTTGCGGGTGACGATATATTCCAACTTCTTTCCAAACAATTTTACTGTCTTAAACAATGGAAGGAGGGGAATAAAGAGCTACAGTATCGACGATTTTTCGATGTCTCTGAACTTGCATGCATTCGCGTGGAGGATGTATCTGTATTTGAGGCGACACATCAAAAAATCATCGAATGGCTTAATAAAGGAACTATTCAAGGCCTTCGTGTTGATCACATCGATGGATTAAATGATCCGTCTGAATATCTCAACCGTATTTATGACAAAAGAAAAGATGTTTATATCGTTGTCGAAAAGATTCTTATAGGAAACGAAACCAACAGGAAGGAATGGAAATTACAAGGAACAACAGGTTATGATTTTCTCAATGAACTCAATCAATTATTTATTTATCCGGATTCATTCGAAAAGCTCACTTCAATATTTAACAGCTTCACACAAAACACGCTTCCTCTTGAAAGTATCATAATCAATAGTAAGTTACAGATAATGAGCGAAATTATGATTCCCGAAACCCAAAGGCTTGCAAGGGTATTTCACCGAGAGGCACCACAGTTTTCATTTGAAACATGCCTAGAAGCAATGAAGGCATTCATTGCAGCCTTTCCAGTATATCGAACATACTTTTCGAAAAATCAAAAAAATTGTGCCGAAGATATTTCTATAATTAACTCTGCTTTGAAAGGTGCACAAAACATAGCTCCACATATGACTCCTGATATATGGCAAACAATAGAATCATCATTTATACATCCCAAGAATTTCGAGTTTATTTCCGTTTTTCAAAAGACGACAGGACCAATAATGGCTAAAGGTGTTGAAGATACAGCACTATACCGCTTTTACCCACTCTGTTCTATGAACGAGGTAGGGGGAGAGTTATCTCAGGAAAACGATTCTACAGAACACTTCCATAAAAACAATTGCTACCGTTGCACTCATTTTCCACAAGGTCTATTGGCAACCTCAACTCATGATACTAAACGTAGCGAAGATGTTAGGGCTCGTATTAATGTATTATCTGAAATTCCTGAGAAATGGCATACAAAGTTATTTGAATGGAACAACACTAACAATAGTAAGCTCTCAATAGAACCAGAACATGAGTATCTCCTTTATCAAACTCTAGTAGGAACTTGGACTACAACCTATTCAATTGAAAATTATAGTCAGAGAATTGTCGATTATATGATCAAAGCCGTAAAAGAAGAAAAAAAAGTGACTAGCTGGATCAATCCCAATATTTATTACGAAAACCTCTTAATGCAGTTTATCAAAGATCTACTCTCATCAAATTCTATATTTCTCACGGAAATTGATAATTTTGTGCAGTCGATACGCATTCCTGCTTATTATAATTCTCTTGCACAAGTCCTTCTAAAATGCACATCACCGGGTGTTCCTGATTTATACCAGGGTTCGGAACTTTGGATTTATGACCTCGTTGATCCCGATAACCGGCGTTTAGTAGATTTTGTGACTAGAAAAAAAATGCTGGCATTATTAGATGAAAAGAAACCCTCTTTAGCACAAATGATCCATGAAATCGACAATGGATTGTTAAAAATGTATGTCACAACAACATGCCTATCATTAAGAAACAAGTATCCCGATCTGTATCGGACAGGAAATTATGTCCCATTACAAGTAATCGGCCCTATGAAAGAAGGTGTCGTTGCATTCTTACGAAGTGCCAATGGAGTCACTACAATTACTGCTACCGGAAGGTTTTTTTCAAAATATTCTTCCTGGGAGCACACGCAAATTATCATTCCCGAAGAATACAATTCAAATGAAGGGTATGATCATATCCACAAAAAAAACGTAAATTTCAATAAAAGTTCGAAGATTGAAGTATCCGAACTATTCCAGCAACTACCACTTGTATTAATGGAGTTATCATGAAAAAAAATCATCATCAATTCGGAGTGTCTATTCAAGATAATGGATCATTAAAATTCAAAGTATGGGCACCAAATGTACAGCAAGTTGAACTGAACATATCGTCACCATATCATTTACGTAAACCCATGATACCTGAGCAAAATGGTGTGTTTACCACTTATGTGGATATTCTTTCCTTTCCTGTGGAATACACTTATATACTTGATGGTTATACAGAACGCGCAGATCCAGCATCCACTTGGCAGCCCATGGGTGTTAATGGTCCTAGTAAAGTTTGTGATCATACAAGCTTCAAATGGAACGACGAAGATTGGACAGGATTAGATTTAAAAGAAATGATCATCTATGAGCTTCACGTCGGCACATATACAGCCCAAGGTACATTCAAGAGTGTTATCGATAAAATCCCTCATTTGAAACAGCTCGGAATCAATACTATCGAGCTCATGCCTATCGCAACCTTTGCCGGCGAAAGAAATTGGGGATATGATGGTGTACTACTTTATGCACCACAAGAAAGCTATGGGGGACCGATTGGGTTGAAACAACTTGTCAATGCCTGTCATCAGAACGGTATTGCTGTCATCCTCGATGTTGTCTATAACCACTTTGGACCAGAGGGTAATCACCTTGAAGATTTTGGACCGTACTTCACCTCAAAATATACGACCCCTTGGGGAAAAGCTATTAACTATGATGGAGAATACTCTACATTTGTTAGAGATTTTATTATTGAAAATGCGATTCATTGGCTCAAATATTTTCATATCGATGGTCTTCGTTTAGATGCCATTCATGGCATTTTTGATCAAAGCGCCTATCACATTCTCGAAGAGCTTCGCGACCGATTCGCAAAGGCAGCAGAAGAGGAGGGGCGTCAAGCTTGTCTTATTGCAGAAAGTGATTTGAACGATCCTAAATATGTTAGTCCACAAACTAATGGGGGATGTGGACTTGACGCACAATGGAATGACGACTTTCATCACTCAGTACATTCATTTGTCACTGGAAGTAGAGTAGGATATTTTGAAGACTACGGATCCGTCGAATATATTTCTAAAGCACTAACTGATGGATTCGTATATGATGGCATTTGGTCTAATTTCCGCAAACGATACCATGGGAAATCGTCGGCAGAAATCCCAGGATTCAAGATGGTCAACTTCATCCAAAATCACGACCAGATTGCCAACGCCTCCCATGGTTTAAGATTGGCATCTTTAGTCGACAAAAAGAAGTATCTATTAGCATCGACATTACTCTTGCTATCACCGTCTACTCCTTTGCTATTTATGGGACAAGAATGGGCAACAAAAACTCCATTTTATTTTTTTACAGACTTCGAGGATACTGAACTTCAAGAAGCTGTGCGGAAAGGGAGGCTAAAAGAATATTCTTTAAATGGAATATCAGAGGGATTTCGTGATCCGGGCGACATTGAAACTTTTCGTGAATGTTTACTTGATTGGAATTGGAATAAGGATGAAGAATGTATGGAAGTATTTCGTCACTATCAAAAATTGATTGCTTTACGAAAAGATCATCCAGCGCTTAATAGGAGTGCTGATTCACAAACAAATGTCAACTATAGTGAAGAAGGTGAGTGGATAACCATTGAAAAGAGCACAAATAAGGGTGACAGTTGTATAGTCGTTATTAATTTTTCCGAATCACCTAAAACTATTCATGTAGATAACCATGTGTATCAAAGTAAGGCTCTTTACTCTACAGAAAATATTCATCAATTTAACGACAGTATTACCTTAGAGCCATTAAGTTTTGCGGTCTATGATTCTACGCATATTTGTGTATAGTGAAGTGTTATATACAATACATTGTATCAATTAGTTGCAGTATGAAGCGATTTTTTTGGCTCGCAAGGGGCGGAGTTCGTAGCCAACCATGCGTTGTTTGTAAGAACTAGCCCTAAGTGAGGCGGAAAATGGCCTAGAATACAATCCAAATATTTATGCAGTTCCCTCTATTGGGTATATTTAATGAGCTTGTTCAGCGATGCATTAGAAACGATTTTTTCGACCGTCGGTTTGTAACGGTAAAGCCAGTTTCTAATCCCAACTTTTCCCGGTATATTAATACGTTCTCCTCTGGATCCGCTCCATAAAAAATCAGGTATTAAGGAAAAGTAATCTTGCAAAAGGTTGATATGGAAGAGACTATTACTTTGGTGACTTAGCTGAATAATGGTTTTGTTCCTCTCTTTCCCTAAATACATACGATATTGCCATCCCAAGCTTTCAGCCATAAATTTAGCTTCTTCAGGATACTGCTGCCACCAATTAATGAAGGTTTCACTATCATGTGTCGATAACGTAGTCATGCTGATAGAAGGATATTTTTGGAGATCGATGAACACCCCGTTAGTTGTTTTTTCCCAGCGTGGCACCTTCGTTCCGGGAATACCCAACTTTCGAATGCATTCTTTAATCTCTTTTGGGACAAGACCGAGATCTTCTGCTATGGGCAGCATTAATGAGCTTTTAAGAAAGTGTTTTAATACTTTCTCTCCTTGTGTCATCCATTCCTTCCTTGTTGATGGGACAAAATGACCATTTAAAGAGTGTTCTCCTCTAGGAATTGACCACATACGAAACAGCCCTACTACGTGATCAATACGATAGAGATCATAAAAATTTTCAGCATACCGTAAACGATCTGTCCACCACTTAAGAATATTTTTTTCGTGTTCTTTCCAATTATATGTAGGAAATCCCCAATACTGTCCTTTCTGTGAATACTGATCTGGAGGAGCTCCTGAGCTGTAATGTAGATGAAATAATTCACGATTTAACCAAACATCAGCACTTTCCGGAGAAATTAGGATGGGGATATCCCCCTTAATCATGATATTGTGTGATTCAGCATAAGAACTGACATTTATCATTTGCTGGTGACAGAGATACTGTACATAGCAATGAAACAAAACGCTTTTTTTATGGCGTACAGGAACGTCATTAAGTGACATAACTTTTTGCGGTTCTTCTTTCCAATCTTGCCAAGAGCTCCATTTTCTAAACACTTTTAGAGTTTTGAAGTAGCTGTATCCAATGAGCCATGGGGTTTCATCGATAAATTTCATCAGTTCAGAATTATTACTTTTCAAGTGGTCGAAATGTACTTTTAGATACTGATGCTTCAACTCATAGTTTTTAATATAATTGAAATATTTCCCCTTTTTAAACTTTTTCAAGTCTTTTAAAATCGCCTGTTGATTTGGGGTATCCGATTTCGGCAAAGTTAGATAGGCCGGGTTCAATGCAAAAGCTGAAAGAGCATTGTAGGGGCTTTTGTCTAAGCCACTATCGTTAATAGGTAAAAGCTGAATGATATCTAATCCAAGATCAGCACACCAATCAATCATAGGGATGAGATCACGAAATTCTCCTACAGAAAGAGTATTTTTGCTTCTGAGAGCAGGGAGAAAAATATTGACACCACAGTGTTGTGTAACTCCTATTTTCTTCCAATGTTTTTTTGCCGCTGTATTCTTAATCGTTTTCAAAGAATTCATTTGTGCTAATCCATAATTCACCTCCAACTAATACTGATTTTTTTAAAGTAGTTCAAGTCTTATTAACAAATTACCTTCTGAACTGGATGCGC
>JAJFMC010000022.1 GCA_021772365.1 Chlamydiota bacterium | reverse complement strand
GGAATGGTATTTTGAGCGGCAATCCCACCCGATTTGATGAGCTAACTCAAAAAGAAGTATCTCTATATGAAGAGTTAAAGGATAGAGCCAATGTTAAGTGGGTTGACTATTCGGATCAATATATTGAAGAAAATTATCAGAAACAAGTGAGTGCTCTAAGAAAGTGGGAGAAAAAATATGCAGCATACAAAGAGTACGACAATTACACTGAACAACTTAGTGCCTACCAAAATAAATGGTCGACCTACCGACCACAACCTGTACCCCGTGCTGGATATCCAGGAGAAAGACCTAGTGTCAACCGTCTACAAAACCTCCCATTAATCCAAAAAATCAATATGCTCATGGAGGGTAGTCGTGATGATAAAGAGACCCTCCAAATACTCAGTAAACATGGCTATGACTACCTGTGGCCCCTACGAGAAACATCTTATTGGTGTCACGAATGGATGCACAGTTTGAGAAAGCCCAAAACTCTTAATCCAAAAATCTGGAGAGAAGGTAGATACTCCACAAAAGGCGGTGTGCGAAAAGTTGGGAGTTCCAATGAGGTTTCATCAGGAGTGCGAAAACTTGGGTTGCATGACCACCGTAGCTTTTCTGATGATAAATACACCAGCTTTTTTGAAGACCCTGCAACACAACGTAGTGTTACCTACTGGTCACGTGGAAAGGCGGAGATTAGTTCCCTTTACAAGTATGTCAAAGATCCAATTCTCAAAAAGTTACACCGAAATTTATCGGAGTGGAAGCTTACACCATACCAGCTTGTCATGGAAATGAGCAAGAATATCGAGTCATTGAGTTCGCCCGAGATGCAGACATTGTTCTATCGACTCTTTTTCCGTTCACCGGTATCGAAGAAAGGAGCTCCCCGTTTGGGAGCTGGAGATTTAATCGTCGATGACCGCGCGTTATACGACAACTGTAAAGCATTTATTTCAAAAGGAATTAACCACTTTGCAAAATTAAAAGGTTCCAGTGAAGCGGAAGACACTGATGAAAAAGAAAATTCTGCCAACTTGGAAGATCGCGTCAATGGAATACGCTTTTACTTAGAATTGTCATTTCACCTCTCGAAGTATTTACACGATGCAGGTATGGATGCACAAGCGAAGAACCTTTGCTCTATTGATGTCTTCAACCGGTTGTTCAAACTTGACAAACTCTCAGAACAAGAACGAGGAACTTTACATTTTTATAGACTACTATTTTACTCAAACTACGAAACTGAGGATCTTACAGAAGAACAACTTGCAGCCATATATGAGAGTTGGACTTTCTATAATTTATACCCGAATGATCGAGAGTGGAAGTCTCCAATATGTTATGAGATAACAAAGACATTCGTCAATAAGTTGACGACGAGAATACAGGATACATTAATCAGCAATAGTAAAATTGGTTCAAGTATATGTACGCATATATTGAAATCCACAGGTGTAGATAACTGCCTACAACCCATGAATTGGGAATGTGATGAGTTCAGTGGTTACCCTGTATTCGTTGTCAAGACAACAGTAACTGATTTTTATAAGGTGGATCTGCTCAAAGGTAAAGTCTATACTCCTGCAGGAGAACTTTCCGGTGTTCCACAAAATTATCCTTGGGAAAAACAAAGTAATTTCAAACGTATTTTCGGTGATACCGTTAACTTCAAGTACCGTACCCTTGGTGGTGGTAATTTAGGATTCAAGCATCCCGATTTCGGAAGTTTCCGATTGGTGCGCAACAACTACACCTATGCCATTCAAAGGCAGTTTGGTGATACAGAATCTGAAGAGTGGTATGAATACAAAAACACTGTAGGTGCAGGGGGTTACCCCATAATCCTCAATCAAGATCACACGTTTTGGATACCAGTGAATGCGGGATCTTGCAACTATGTAGGATATTTTGCTTCGCTACATACGCAAAAGCGAAAATATGCCTTGAACGGAAATGGAACTATCATCGAAGTAGATGCTACTACAGGAACTCACAGTCCGAAAAGCCGCTTTGTAGATAGTGACGATAGCACAGAGTGTCTGAAAAATTTCGACAGATATGTACTAAGATTTACGGATACTGAAGAAGTTATCCAAAGAATTCAATTTCCTAGGTACACATCTATTGAGGGGAATCCACTAGCCTTTTCTGAAGAAAAGAACAAGCTAGTTTGGAATGATAATAGGCAGTATTACATACCTGAAAAGATGCCTAAAGGATATCTTGGGACAATTCCAAACTATTTGTACTTAAAATCGAGTAATGCAGGAAAGTGTGATAAAGTCCTCGTTCCACTACAATCAATTGTCCTTGACGAAGTGTCCTATGCCAATGGAGAAATCAATATTGGTAACAACAGTACAATTGTTCCCACAAAAAGATCTAAAGGCAAAGAAATGTGGGACAAATTCCAGTATACTGTCTTCAATGTTGAAAAAGGAGAGCTGAAGCCCACAACCCAAGAAGCTCAACTTTACTTGGCCTATATAAAACTTTCTCAAAAAGATTATGCTGAGGCTATCCACCTGATCAACACATTGAATCCTCTGGAAGACACTTCAACATACAGTGAAAAAATCCTAGACTTGATCATCAACCAACAAGTTGTAGAAGACCATCCAGAAGCAAAAATGGTATTGCTACATGCACTACTGAAAAAATTAAAGATAAAAGATGATCAAGCGACTGATAAAATAAAAACGTATATTGAACAAAGTAGCTTCACCGCTGAACAGTATAGAACTGAAGTCTCGAGGTTTTGGAATATTCTCGTTTACACAAGCAAAACCTACCAATCGCAAAATAATATTGGCGTTGCATGTCGTTTTACATCTGTAGATGAGGTATACTTCCTTGAAAGGACTCTGACAGAGTTCAAAGAAAAAGAAGCTCACATAAGAGCCTTCTTACCAAAAGACAAACTCAAGTATATCGAACCCACGATGGAACGAATAAAAACACGCTATGCATACCTACAATCTGGAAAAACTAATCCGAAAAATGAAATGGATATAGGAGGATACCGAAAAGTTGCCGCTACTGAAGATGGAAGAAACAGAACTGCGTTAACCTCACCTGCTGGAAATAGGTGGTCTAATGACTATTCCATTGAGACACTGATAAAAATACCGAAAAAACCCAATTCTATAAATTTTCAATTCACGACCTATAAAGATAAGCAAAGAGCAATAAACAAAGGTAAAACGTGGTATCGCGACACCGAAACACACGAAGAAGCGTTGATAAAATACCAAGTTGAACTCGATCAAGCTGTCGAGTGGCTGAACAAGGGTGAACTATCTGCTCAGTGTACAAGGCCCAACAAAAATATTAGTCTCAGCAAAAATGGAGTTTTATTTTTAGAAGCGAACAGAATTGCTAAACGAGGTACGCAAAAAGAGCGAGAAGAGATGATTTTCAAGCTCAAGCTTTGGAGGATCCATGCGTTTAAGAAAAGTCAAGACCTACCGATTCTCGACCTGATGCTTGTAATGCTAAAACGTCCGGACAGCTTCCCGAACCCTATCAGCACTTGGTCTGATGCAGAAAAAAAAGGTCAATTTTTAAAATACTGCCTCAGTGGTTACCAAAACCAACGAAACAGTGAATACAATATATTCAGTGTTGACAAGCCAATGCAAAGGGATGCTGATCATATAGACACTGAAAACTTCCCGATAACGCTGACTAGTACTTTTGATGTAAAAGAACAAGAAATAAAAGACGTCGACAGTAAAAAGCAGCCTGTTTCTATCGATCTATCGGAAAATAAAAAACGTTGGAAAACTCTCTCAAATTGGAAAGAATATTTTATTGTATCCGGAACGGCAGGTGTCGATGACACCTCTGATTTTTCTTTTAGCTTTGATGAAAAGCTGCTGTCGAACAGAGAACAAGAATATATCGATTCACTAAAACGTGACTTGCACCTTCTTGAAAAAGACTATAATGAAGGTAAGTCAATCAATGGGAAATCTAAAAATGTCAACCTTTCCAAAGAAAACTGCATAGATTTACAGTCTGAAGTAGGTGACGAAATCACTGAAATTTCAAGACAGCTTTCTCAAGCAATGAGTGAGCTATTAGAAAAGGCGAATAAACATCCTAAAGATGTGAAGCAACAACTTCTCAACTTTGCAAGAAAAGGTGGTACCGTTCAAAGAGAAATCACCTTTGACGATTGTATAGAATGTTTCCTAGCTCTCGACCGAAGAGAATACCAGCTGAAAAACCCTGAAATTGGTGATAAGAAATCCGCCGAAGAGTTAGCACAGCTAACATTAAATGCTCTCGACCTAAAATCACACCTCGCACAATTAAAACGTGTGAAGGTGCTGACAGAAAAAATTATCAAAATTGCAGATACAACAGATATAACTCGGACATATCTCTGTAAAAAAATGTACGGAGAACTAGGTACGAAGTACCACTTCCATGAATTCGATCAGGAAGTTCAAGTTGTCTTACGTACATTCTCCGGTGAAACCGGGATGATCCCTTATGAGAAGCAAACATCACTCATCAAAAAAATGTTGGAGGTCTCCGAAAAAGACCCTAACCGTTTCAAAGATATCGTGATTCAGTTGATCATGGGAGGCGGAAAAACATCTGTTCTTGCAACGATATTGATGCACATAGCAGCACGTCGCGAGGGACGTCTTGCGATGTTTATCGTGCCTTCATCATTATACGACACTGTAAAAATCAACTTGGGAGAGTCGTTAAACAAAGCGTTCCGAACAAAACTCTCTGCTGTCGATATGTCAAGGGAACAGATGACAAAATACCGATTAGAGAAATTGATTGACACATTTGATGATGCGCAGAACAAAGGAGTCCCTATCGTTGTGAAAGCAACAACGATACAAGCGTTTGAACTTGAGCTTCTTTCCCAAGCACGTCATTTCAAAAAGGCTTATACAGAGAAAGTAGAGCTAGAAGGTAAATACAACGCTAA
>JAJFMC010000210.1 GCA_021772365.1 Chlamydiota bacterium | reverse complement strand
TGAACCACGCTCCTATAGATAGGCCTTAGGGTGATCAGCAGTAGGAGAATCAATGCCAGTCCTAAGGGGTACTGGTAGAGAGGTTCTTTGATCATAAGGTCTTCGGTTTCGGCTTCCGTTTTTTCTAACTCGTCGATTTTTTCGTATATTTTTTGAAGTTGACCTTTCTCCTTCGCGTGGAAGTACTGGCCTCCGGTTGTTTCAGCGATTGCTTTTAGTAGGCGTTCATCAAGTGGCATCTGGACCATCTGGTAGCCGCCAAACTGTGTGGAAAAGGGAGTCGCGTTCGGATTTCCCACGCCTATGGTGTAGATGCGGATGCCGTATTGTTTCGCCAGTTTTGTGGCTTCGTAGGGAGGAATACTGCTAGAATTGTCTTCCCCATCAGTCAGTAATATGAGCACGCGTGAACCTTCAGGTCGTTCTCTGAGATTGCGGACGGCTAACCCTATTGCATCGCCGATCGCTGTTCCTTGACCTGCCATCCCTGGAAGGGTGTCGTTGAGGAGTTTTCCTACCGAATTGACGTCGAGGGTAAAGGGGACGTGAAGGAAGGCGCTGCCTCCGAAGATGATCAGACCGACGCGGTCACCTTGCCTTCCAGCCAGAAACTTATTCACTACATCCTTTGTGACGTCTAAGCGGTCGTGAGCATTCGATTTAGTCGACATATCCACAGCTTTCATAGAAAGAGATATGTCAACAGCAAGCATGAGGTCGTGACCTTCATTTTTTACGTTTGTATATTGATCGACAAGCTCGGGTTGCATTAGAGCTAAAATCAGAAAGACCCAGATCATAGAAAGGATCAATACTGTCGAATACTTACTTTTTTTTGTGATGACTTGAGCTGTCGGAAATGCTTGCCTCAATCGAGAAAGACTAGGAAAACGTAAACGGGGGGGGGCTTCTGTTGCTTGATCCTTTTTTGAAGGAAACAACAGACGAACGAGAAGAGGTAACGGGAGAAGTATGGCAAACCATGGCCAATCAAACTGAAACATCTATCGCACCCACCTCTTAATCGCTATGAGAACTTCCCGAACTTTTACTGCCGATGGTAAGCGGTCAGCAGGGGCGTAAGGGATATCGATCAAAAATTTTCCTTTTGTCTTCCACTCAAATTTCTGGGGGTCGTGTTGTTCTAACCACTGCAACCACTCATCACCAACAAGACCGGCACACTCTTTTCGTGAATGTAAAGTGAGGGCAATGCGACGAAGATATTCTGACAATTCTTCGGCGGTATCTCTCGAGTTTTTTTCAGACAATTTTTTTTCCAACTGATTCAAGTGTTTCAATGCATCGTTTTTCCAGCTCCGTATGTAGGCTTGCCTGCGGAAATAGGAATAGATGAGGAAAAGCGTAATGATTATTATTATGCCTATTATGATCCACCAACCCATAGCAATGGGCCACCAGCTGGTAGGATCAATGCCTTCGATATCGTGCAATTCTTCAAGTAGCGGATTTTTTTCAACGATTGGATTCATCGTCGCTTCCTCCTTTTAGCTAATGCCCTCATCCCTAAAAGAAGTTCTCTATGGATATCCATTTCTGTCGTTAGCTCAATCATCGACACTTTGGCTCGATTGATCACCTCATTGAGTTTTTTGCGATGTTCTTTCCACTGCTCCGTATAGGTCTTTCTGCCGTTGAGACTCTCTGTGTTCACTACAACTTTTTCCGATTCGACACTCTGAAATTCCAGGCTCCCTACTGGAATGATCACTGCATCAGCAGGGTCGTTGATGGCTATGAACACTACGTCGCAACGTTTGTTCAGGCGAGCGACGATCTCTCCAAGGCCTTGCGTCACTTCCTTGAAATCGCTGATCACATATATCAAGGATCCTGGTCTCGCAGCTAAATGGATATGGCGTAATGCTTCCTCTAAAGTAATTTGATGGTGCTCTTTCGGAGGTTCAACCATTAACTTTAGCATCGCCCATAAAGATTGACGTGTTCGCTTAGGATCGTAAAACTGGAGGCCTTTAGGGACATCGCCAAATAAGCAAGCTCCGACGCGATCATTTTCTTCCAAAGCTCTCCATCCAAGGAATGCGGCAACACGGGCGGCTTGTATTGATTTGAAGGTGTTTTTTGTGCCGAACCGCATTTCTGCGTTCATATCTACACAGAAGATCGCTTCTCTTTCTCTTTCTTCGCGGAACAGTTTCATGTGCGGTGATCCCGTCCTTGCTGTTACACGCCAGTCGATATTGCGGACATCATCACCCGGCACATATTCACGGACGGCATCGAATTCTAAACCTTGACCACGAAAAGGGGAGTGATGGTCGCCTGGAACAGTTGATTTAATCGAATGCTCAGCAGAAAGTTTTAAATGAGCTTTCTGATCTTTTAACGCTATGAGCTCCTTCAAATCGGGATATAACTCATGCGTTGCAGCACTCCCTTCCTCTGAATTATCGGTTCGTAAAAAGTAACGAAAAATTCCTGATAGCATATCTTCCTCATGGGATAGCGACGACTTCGAGGATCTTCTTGATGATGGTGTTACGGGAGATGCCGTCGGCTTCCGACTCGAATGTTGGAATCAGTCGATGTCTGAATATTTGCGGTGCGACGCATTGGATGTGGGTAGGCGAGACAAACTCATCACCACGCAACCATGCTAATGCTTTGGAGCAGCGGATGAGTGCCAGAGAAGCTCGTGGTGATACGCCATGAGCGATCCATTTCGTTAGGTCGCTATCATATTTTTCCGGGTATCGCGATGCATTAGCCAGAGAAACTGCGTAGTTTTTCAGGACGTCACTCATGTACATTTGACTGACGGCACGACGGGCATGAAGGACTTCCTCCTTTGTCGTTACGGCAGGAGGTTCTACATCTATACTTTTTTGTGTCGCTTCGTCGAGATTAACGATAAGTAATTCATCTTCATGACTTGGATACCCCACTTCGA
>JAJFMC010000209.1 GCA_021772365.1 Chlamydiota bacterium | reverse complement strand
CCGAGATCTTATTGAGTCAGCATTTGACAAGTATTTTGCACGATTAGGCATGGGCAAAAATAAACGGCTTGATATTGAAAAAATTCCAAAGGAATCAAAGTCCAAGCGGTTGCGTTTTGAACAAATGCTTGAAAATCATATTAGTAAGATGGGTGATTATGAACACGCCAGAGAAAAGCTTATCGATGAGTTGACTTTCACACTATTCAATCGCCTGGCAGCAGTCAAAGTAATGGAAGCTGCTAATCTTTTTCCGCCAGTACTGACTAAGCAACCGGAGCACGGTGACCGCTCGTTTGGACACAAAGCATGGCTGGAAATAAACACGCACATGCGTTCGGAAGAGCTGGAAGGTATTCGTGAATATCTTAAACACGCCTTTAACGAGCTCGGAGAAAGCCTTCCGCTTTACAACAAAGCCTATCCGTATGCCCTGCTACCCGATGCAATCAGTCTTAACGAGATCATAGATGCCTTTAATGCGGTGGAAAAAGACTTGCAGGTGGGCAGTGATATCTGGCAAAGCGATGATGTGCTCGGATGGATGTATGAGAGCTACAACAACGTAAAGAAAAAGGCTCATAAGGATAGTAAGGATAAAACTGAATACAATAAGGTTTCGCTTCAATCACAGGTTTATACTCCACGATGGGTCGTGCAATTTTTGGTTGAAAACTCACTGGGCAAACTTTATCTGGAAATGTATCCGGATTCTGGAATCAAACGTCATTACAAAATTGCCAATGCACCCCAGACCCAGGAGCGCATGCCTAAGCCATTGCATCAAGTAAAGGTGGTTGATCCGGCCTGTGGATCAGGGAATTTTCTACTTTATGCCTTCGATTTCTTCTATGAGCTTTATATCGATCAGATTGAAAACTATGGGGCCGATTATAATGAAAAAGATATTCCCAAGTTAATTATCGAAAATAACCTACACGGAATCGATCTAGATGACCGAGCGGTTCAGCTGGCCCAGCTGGGGCTTTTTATTAAAGCAAAGAGAAAACGGAGAAACGTTGGCGAATTAGCCTTTAAGGTGGTTTCCTCAGACTTTTACCTGCCTGAATATGAGTCGGTAAAGGGGATTTTTGAGCCAAAGATGGACATCGATGGACAAAAAGTAAATGATCTTCTTGAGAAACCGTGCAAATCAGTGGTTACAAAAGAGCAGCAGGAGCTGATTCAAGAAATTTGGGGTGACTTGCGGTATGCATATAAATTTGGTTCGTTAATCCAGATTGATGAACGTTTAAATTCCAAGCTCAGGCAACTGGAGGAAAGAGCAGAAGGTGATCTTTTTGGACTGGCGGATCTGAAGTCTCATAAAGATTTCGCGGTCAGTTTTTTCATAAATCTGAAAACTGCCGTTGAGCAATATGCGCAAGTACAGGGAAACACTTTCCTCACAAGCAAAACCCGGGATGCAATTACCTTCCTTGAACTGCTTACCAAAAGATATGATGTTGCCACTGCCAATCCACCATACACGGACAGCTCTGATTTTGGTCCAGAGTTAAAAGAGTTCATCGAAGGCAATTATAAAAAACCTTACAAGTTCCATACCAACTTGTACGCCACTTTTATTAAGCGGTGTTATGATTTTGTGGGCAATTCTGGATTTGTTGCAATGGTTCATCCACCAACGTTCATGTATATCAAAACGTTTGAAGACGTTCGTAAATTTATTATTGATAAGACACATATCAATCTTTTTGTAGAATGGGGCTATTTAGGCATGTTCAATCCATCAGCCCGTGTTGATAGCGCTCTTTACATATTGGAAAAGAGCAGTAACCTGAAAAAGGATACTGTGTTCATTAAATTGAATCATCTGTATGAGACAAAGCGCTATGACGCCCTTTTTGTGGCCTATGAGAAGTTCCTTGCAGGGAGCAGCCATGAACTCCTTTACTCCATTCCTCAATCCAAACTAAAGATTATCAAATATTGGCCCTTTATTTACTGGATTTCCGATGAGTTTCGGGGAAAGTTTGGAACAATAGCGATCGAAGACACTTCTAAAGTATTAAACGGCATTAAAACAGGCGGGAATGAACGTCTTCTCAGGTTTTGGTGGGAAATTTGTGGTAACAAAAAGTTGTTGTACAATGAACAAAATAAGCATTGGATAAAATACGCGAAAGGCGGTCCGTTTAATAAATGGTTTGGCAATATATGGCTGTGCGTAAATTACTCAAACAATGGAAGTGAGATCAAAAAAAGTAAAAATTTTGCACTTCTTTCCGATGTACATTCATTCAGGGCTGGAGTAACATACTCTGATGCAACCTCAAAGGGGGTGGCTTTTAGAGAATTAGAATCGGATACATTGTTTGATATGTCTGGCCCAGGAATTATTTTAAATGACTCTGAAACACTAAATTACACAATTGGAATTCTCAATACTAGTTTAGTTTCCTACATCGCAAACTGCTTAAACTCTACTGTACACACGCAAATTGGTGACATTAAGAGAGTTCCATTTGTTGATTCTTCAGAATATCGTCATTTAATATCTTTGTTAGCATCAAGGAATATTTCTATAAAAAAGAATTTGTTAAAATATTCACTTGTTGAAAATTCCTTTGAATACATTCCGATAAATAATAATTTGGACATTAAGGTTTCGATAAAGATATTTCTAAATTACGAAAACTACCTCCTAACCCAAGTTCTGATCAATGAAGCGATAATCAATGAAAAGATATTTGAGGTCTATGACCTAACTGATCACGACAAAGAGATTGTGTTGGCAAAAGAAGGTGTGAGCATAGGTGGACTGCCAGTACTAAATGAAGCCCGAGAAGCCTATCTTGCTGAGACTGAAACAACCAAAGAATTCCCACTTGATGCGATCCGTGATTTTATCGAGGCACTTCCACTCGGAGAACTCACCGAAGAAGCGCAACATGTTATTGAAAACAGCTTTCCTACCCTTTACCAAAGCAATAACAACCTGGAGGAATTCTGTATCCGTCACCAGGTCAACCCTATCAATGTATGGCACTGGTTTAAACAAAGCAACGTGATCCCTCAACAGCGGTCACATACTCTGGCCATGGAGTTTTTGGCCGATATGATTCGAGAAATCCTCATGGAAGATGAAGATGGCATTATCCCTCTGGTCCCTAACGCAGGACAAAAGGTGCTGCTGGACCGCGTCGAGGAAAGATTCCGTGAGAAAGGCTTTAGCTCGGCCCAATACGCCAGTTTTGATGCACTTCTCGGTCGTCCGATTCATGAATACTTAAACAAACACTTCTTTGCGGAGCTTTCCGACCATCTGAATTTGTTTATGTACCTGCCGAAAACGCCGTTTATCTGGCATCTATCAACAGGCCCTGAACAAGGCTTTGACTGCTATATCATCATTTACAAATGGAGTCGTGATAAGTTGATGCGCCTGCGCTCGGTCTATATCGAGCACAGAGAACGCTCTCTAGTTAACCGTCAGAGCGATCTTGCAGGTAACGAAAGCGCGGATGCCCAGAACGAAAAAGACCATATTTTGAGACAGCTGGAGGAGATTGAAGCCTTCAAGGTCAAGATTGACGAACTGCTTGCTGAAGGTTACAACCCGATTCTTGATGACGGTGTTGGTAAAAATATCGCCCCTTTGCAGAAAAAGAAGATGATCCCTTATGAGGTGCTCAATGCGGGTCAACTTAATAAGTACCTTAACGCGGATTGGTAGGGAGAATTTATGAACCACAGAACACACAGAATTCACAGAATTCACAGAAATAATTTGGAGGTCACACCATGAAGGGTGCTTTAGATAAATTGACCGTAAAGGGATTTAAATCCATCAAGGAACTTAATGAATTTAAGTTGGGCGACCTTAATGTGATTATCGGCGCCAATGGTGCGGGAAAGAGTAATTTTGTGCAGATCTTCCGTATGCTGATGGCAATGACCCAAAAGAACTTCAGTAAGTTTATTCTCGAGCGTGGCGGAGCTGATAACTTTCTTTTTAATGGCCCCAAAGTCACGCCGACGATAAATATGGAATTTGAGTTTGCTTCGCTAAGTGCTAGTTCAAAAGGCTCAAATTCGTATAAGTTTGCGATGACTCCAACCGCCGATGAGAAGTTTCTGATCACCGAAGAACGCAAATATGTAACTACGAATTGGCGTTCTTATGGGAGCGCATCAGAAGAAAGCCGTTTGTATGATGAACGCAATGAAACATCCATGGATGGCCAATGGAATGGCGTTGGACATTTTGTCTTTGAATCAATCTCCAACTGGATGGTTTACCACTTTCATGACACTAGCGCATCTTCGCCAATGCGTCGTTCAGAGATTGTGGAGGATTATCATAAATTGAGGGGAGACGCTGCGAATATCGCGCCTTTTCTGTTGCATCTCAGAGAAAGTGAGCATTATTCGGATTATTACAAACGTATCGTTGATGCCATACGCTTGGTTACCCCTTTCTTTGATGACTTCCGGCTGGATGTACAGAAACTGGGTGAGGCTGAAAAGGTTCGACTGAGCTGGAGCCAGAAAGGATCGGATTTCCCCATGCAGCCTTATCATCTTTCCGATGGTTCCATCCGTTTTATCTGCCTTGCCACTGCACTGTTGCAACCGCACCCGCCTTCTACGATCATCATTGATGAACCGGAGTTGGGCCTGCATCCTGCCGCGATCGTGGTACTTGCGGAACTGATTCAGGCCGCAGCCAAACGAACTCAGGTTATTGTGGCCACCCAATCTCCTGCGCTTATAGACCAATTTGGCATTGAGGATGTCATTGTTGTGAATCGCGAAGATGGCGCATCCACATTCCGGCGGCTAAAGGAAGAAGACTTTTCGACTTGGCTGGAAGACTATTCTGTCGGTGAACTCTGGACCAAAAACGTTATTAATGGAGGTCCGGTGTATGAGTAATTACATTGAGGTCATTGCTATCGTTGAGGGAAAAACGGAGCAGGTTTTTATAGAAAAGATCTTAGCTCCTTACCTCGGCCATCAGAACATTGGTATTCGTGCAACGCAGGTTTCAAAGCCAGGCCAGAAAGGCGGAGATGTGCGATTTTCCCGCGTCAAGCGTGATCTGGAGAACCATCTGAAACAGCGCGCTGATACGTACGTTACGACATTCATCGATTATTACGGAACCAAAGAATGGCCAGGCCTTGACTCTGTGCCGCGTAAGGCAACTCCTGAAATCATCGCCCAAACAGTTAATGACGCAACCAAGTCACAAGTTGATTCGCTTTTTTCTGAACAACAGGCTGAACGCAGATTTATTCCGTTTGTGGCGGTTCACGAGTTCGAGGCTCTTCTCTTCAGCGATGTGGAGATTCTTGCTCAACAAATTGGCGTTAATGCTTCTAAAATCTCAGCGGTTATTGAAGCGTGCGGTTCACCCGAAGCGATCAACAATAATCCCCAGACCGCCCCCTCAAAACGTCTGGATGCTTGGTCGGCGAACAATAAATTTCTCAAGACAACAGCGGGTATTTCAGTCGCCGAGAAAATCGGCATCGCAAAGATGCGTGAAAAATGTCCTCTTTTTAATAGCTGGATAGCAACCATTGAACAGATTCAGAGAGGCGTCTAATGATTGATAGTTGGGTCAAAAATGACCTTCGGGATATATACGAGCAACACACTGTTGCTGTGTTTATCGACGAATCTGGCGATGCCGAGTTTTTGCTGAATACCCTTGGAGCGGAATACACTATTCAGCAGGCAAATACCGATCTGGAAGAGCTGCATGTAAAGTATCTCGTTGAAAAAGCGCAGCCCAGCCACGAACGGTTCCTCATTTACACTCGCTCTAAAAAAGATGAGCTCAAATATATCCGGGAATATTGCGAGACCTGTGGATGCCTGGAGATCCGTTACCTGCAGAACTATATCAAGGATAAGGTCCACCAGACCCTGAACCTGAACATCAACCTTTCCAAGGAAGATCTAATTGCCGCTGCCAAAGTCAGTGTGGGTAAAGATCGCACCTATTGGATGGACCTTAGCCACAAAGGTGCAACGGAAATCTTTGATCTGATCAAGGAACTTCTGCCTTTTATTCATGATCCAGTTACCTACTCAAAAGAGAAATATGATGTTCAACTTCGAAAAACCTTTTACCGAAAAGTCAATGAGCTGCTAGGTCAAGATTACCTGGATAAACCTGCAGCAACACTTGCCAGTGAATTAGTAAAAGCGATGCTCGATGGTTTGGCCGATGACGATTGTAACAAGACGCTAGAGTCTGTGTACAAGAGCTGGATGGACTCGGTCTCCTGTCGGGATTCGTTTAATTGTTATCTTGGAAGTTATGTAATGCCAACAAATTTGGATATTTGGAATGTTAATGTCCACCATCCTTTCCGTCAAGTAGACGAAAAATGGCTGGCAGAAATCGGAAAAGTCCTATCAGATAAAGTTTTTATTCTGAATATCATTCCCAAATTGCGACAGCGCAATCAGAGCAAGCAAGCTCGGGCTCTTGACATTCTATTTTGGAACGATGTGATTGCTCTCCTTGAATTTGACCCTAAGGATATTGCTTACCTGAGTTCCTTCGGCGAATGTATCAACTTCTACAAAAAACATTTCTGCAAGTTGGATACGGCTATTCGCAATCTGTATGCTGAGTTCCTTAATAAAAAAGAGCTCCTTGAACCATTTCAGGAAATTTATAAAGAGTACGTCTCTGTTTTTATGGACAAATGGTTCAAACATTGGAGCGGTTACAAAGAAACTCAGACAGGTACCCTGCAGAGGATCATTGATGAAGCAGGTAACAAAAAAACTGCCGTTATCGTAGGAGATGGTGTCGCCTACGAAATTGCAGAACTTGTCGCCTCCAAAGTAAAGAGCCCTGCCATTCTCACAAAAGATTCAATTCTTGCTGATATCCCTTCTGAGACCGAAAATAACATGAGCCGTATCTATATGGATAATGGTGTGACCGAAGCGGTTCAGAGTAAACGGGAAAAATATCTGGCAGCGCAGAATTCTGATACCACAATCGACTTTATTCGCCTTGATGAGGTCAATGAGGAAGCTCGCTTGGGACAGTTTCTGATTTGTACTTACAAGGATATCGACGACATGGGGGAAAAACTGCAACAGAAAGCCCTCAAATATTTCCCCGAAACCATTGACTTCTTTGCAGAAAAGATAACACTCCTCTTATCCAGTGGTTACGTAAAAGTATATCTGATTACAGATCATGGTTTTGTTCTGACTGGGCTGTTGAGTGAAGCGGATAAGATTTCAATATCTCCGAAAGGCGACTTTGATAAAGCAGAACGTTATATCCGCACACAAAGTGAACAAGCTGACCTGGGATCTGCTTTGATTGAAGCTAAAAAGAACTATAAGCAATTTGAGTATCTTTACTTTGCAAAGAACATCAACCCTTTTAGGACTCCTGGATTATACGGATTTTCCCATGGAGGCGTATCACCTCAGGAACTAGTAACACCTTATTTTTGTTGGGAACGATCCGGGGAATCGGCTACACCACTGTCAGTCACTATTGAAAACAAGAGTGACTTAAAAGATGTCACCGGCGAACTATTTTCAATCAAAATTCAGGCCGATGAAGTCGTTATCGATTTATTTTCCATGCAGAGAAAGATTTATCTGGTTTTCTTTGCCAACAAAATACAGGTGAATAAGAGCGATGTCTTTAAAATCCAAAGTAAAGAGCGGATCGCCAAAGAATATGCGTTTGATGGCCACCCAGAAATAGAAGTTCACCTTCTGGATGCTATCACGAAACAACAACTTGATCGGGCGGTTGTAAAACAGAATAAAAACAAAGATTTAGGCGGGCTTCTCTAATTACAAGGAACTTATTATGGCAACTTTAAATGACTTAGACATCAAACTACTGGAGCACTTCAGGGGATATGTGGTAAAAAAAGACCTCGTCAGCTCCGTAAAGGTGGGTGCTAATGTGCCGGTATTCGTTCTGGAATATCTGATAGCG
>JAJFMC010000208.1 GCA_021772365.1 Chlamydiota bacterium | reverse complement strand
CGCTTTACCGGGTATTGGAGCGATAATCCTAATGGATTTCGCTTCCATATTTAGGGCGATATCATTTTCTAGGGCTTTAATTTTTTGTACTTTTACTCCAATAGCCGGGTGCACTTCAAATGAGTTGATCGATGGGCCGCAGTTGATTTGTCCGACCTTTGCTTCTATGCCGAAGCTATGGAGTGTTTCTTCGAGGACCTCTGCTTGCCGTTTTAGGTTTTTCTTGAGGGATGTTTGGTCGACCTTCTCAGGGGACTGTAACAGGTTAGTGTTGGGCATTTTGTAGTTTTCAAAATCGCCATTGTAAACAGCTTGTTCTTGGAGAGCACGTGCTCTTTTTGTAACTGGCGATGGTTTTCTAACTGTCCTCGTTTCCTCGATTTTTAGTGGCTGGCGGACTCTTTTCTCCTCTTGTTTAGATGAAGGAAAGTCGAATGGAAATGCAGGAGCAAGCTGCTCTTCTTTCTTTCTCGAGACGCTTGGCCGCTCTTTGAGGTTTCTCTCCGGCTGTATTTCGAGTAGGTCGTGATTTGATGCTTTACTTCCTATTTTGGGAGTGTCATCACTTACCGATGTTTTAAGTTTGACGAAGCGCGAGGTATTTCCAGAGATACCGGCTTCTGCAGCATAGTCTGTAAATCTCTCTTTGCGTTGAGGAAGTGTATCTCTAATTATGGAATACCAGTACTGCAACGTTTCGAGGATCACTCGAGGGTGAATTTTTGTGAGCAGCATGATACTCGTTAGCAATGTACCAGTAAAAAAGATCCCTACTCCAAAGGTATTGAGTATTCGATATAGATTGTACTTCGGAAGGTCGTGATATAAATAGAAAAACGGTGCACCCCCAAGGTGGTAATACATACCAGAGTTCCAGTCATCAGTGTAGAAAGCGTGACCTAGTGACCGCCCAATGTAGGGGTAGCGATCTTCCAGAAGAGAGAGAAGCATCGACACAGAAATAAGCATTACAGTGATATACAGCAGTTTACGTGCTGGGTGATTAACTGGTTTTGAAAACAGAAGTCTCCAACCAATCCAGCCAATGAACACGCAAAAAATGTAGCTACTGAAGCCTAATACAATATATAGAATTTTTCCTATGGTGTGTCCGACGAGTCCAAGCGTATTTGTTGATCCTGGACTGTAGGCAAAACTAAATAGGCTGATGAGTAGTGCTAAAGCGAAAGTAAAAAGCACAAACCCTTGAGCCTCAGGTTGTGGTTTGGGAGGCGTTTTTGGTACTTCTTGTTTCTTTTTCGCTTTCTTCGCAGTTTTACTTTTATGCTTTTTGCTTTTTTTCATTGAGATAAACCTATTGTAAACAAATTATTTCTTAACATATTTCGATAAATGTTGCAATTATACTCCCTTAAATGAAAGCAAAATCCTTTTTTTCCTGGCAACTCTTTTCGACAATCACACGAACAAAAATGGCTACTATGAAAATCGACGACACAAAAGCAATGATAATTGGAGCGTTTAAGCCTTGATAACGAACATACACATCAAGATTTGTGGGCATATTGTAGACTACATCAAGCATGCAAGATGTATATTTCGTATTCACAGCATGAATACATGCTGATAATGGAGGAATCCAACTAGTCAATAGCGCAGTAATCAATAAAGCTATAGAGAGGCTCACCATAAAGGGAAAGAACCAGTTATAGACCAAACCCAACATAGGAAACTTCTCAAAATAGTAGATTGCTAAAGGTGCTGAAATCAAATTGACAGTCAACGACAAGGCTAAAACCTTTCTCAGTACTACAAGAACGCAATAACCATGCTGATCACGCATCGACATATCAATCACCTCATAAAGAGGCCGCTTTGTAAATACCTTCTGTAAGATAAAGTCGAATGATGGATAGCACAACAATATCCCCCCTGTTATGAGCGAACTGAACTGAAAACCCACGTGATGAATCATCGTAGGGTCAATGACCAAAATCGTCATCACCGCTATGCCCAGTGAGTTTAAACCATTAGAGTGACGCTCCGAAAAGCAGCCACCGATAACGACGAGGATCATCATCCACGCACGCATGATCGACGGACTTGGCCCCAAAAACACGAAATAGCTACACATAAGAAAAACAAGTATCAGAGCTGCGATTTTTCTTGGTGCAAATAGTCTGATAAAAAACACGAAAAACCCTGCAACGATCGCGAAGTGAAATCCGGAAATCGCCATGATATGCTGAAGGCCGAATCGTGAAAACTCAAACTGTAGGACCTCGTCATGAAAGTCCCCCGTTGCAATACCTCTTAGGAACTCGTATACCCGCTTGTCGGGGACATTTTGACGGATCACTCCGCTGATGAACAGCTTGGCGTTGTATCTGTACTCTGCTAAGGAGAATGTTTGTGGGATCGGAGTCCAGTTTCCTTTGATGTTTATCAGCCGAGCGTAATACCCCCTCGGGGGTACGAGAGAGCCCTCGATGAGATAATTTTGATTTGCAAAAGGACGGTTAGAACCCTTTTTTAAGCTGAGAGTGATAATACAAGGAACGTTTTTTGTAACAATGTCATCTGAGTCTTTTTCTACAAACGATTTAATCACTCCCCGATATTCCCAAATTTCTCGTGAGAACTTGTGTTTCTTTGTGAGTGTTGAGAAAGACACAATTCCTTTCCCTTGTATCGGTGTGTCTCCTATTGGGAGTGTGAGGGTGGACCTAGTGTAGATAAAAGCAGTGATGGTAATGCATATAGCAAGAGCCAGGCGGTATTGGAGGCCAATAGGAGGTTTGCAGAAAATCGGAAGGAATACAATGATGGCAGGCAGTGCGAGCATCCAGTGCGTCCCTATTGCAATAGAGGCGCCAAACGCAAAAGACAGCCCGTATAGAAGTGCTGGATGTCGGCGCCAAAATTGCTGGAACGTATCGAGGATAAAAGTCACATGAAGTCCCTTGTAAAGTTTTGGTCCAAAGGGATGTTCATTCTATTGTTGTGCGTGTTTTATTGCTAGCGAGATTTTCAACAAATATCAACATCTCCTAGGAAGAAAAAGCCTCCATAAAAAAAATGTTGAAATTTCATCGAACAAATATTGTCTATCACTAGACCTTATTGTTTTTTCTATATTCCAATCCGTGGGTAGATCGAAAATAATCGGAATACAAAAATTCAGCTAAATAGACTTTTTCGCTTCTAGACATTTTTTTTAGATTTTTGACAGTGCCTCGATAACAGTTGTGACTACCATGTGGAGAGACATCATGATACTCTTTAACAATAAATAAAGAGTGACCAGTTAATTGTTGAATTTTGTAGTGAGTTGAAAAATTGTAAATGATACTCCACTGAGCACTTTTAGGGAAGATGCCAGCATGAACCCCTTTTGTTAAAATATTCACAGTGTCTATCATATTGTCATGCTCAATTCGTTCCACAGTCTCGACATATTCATCGCAGTTAATGCGACCATTTTGTGCAGCTTTATATAATGCCTGATATTCGGGTTCAGAGACAGCGTTCGTCAATTCAAATAAAAGATTCACCAAAACTTCGCCTTGATCATCACCAGTTTTTGCATCGACCACAATCTTTCTCTCTCCACTGTTCCACATTGCGCTAAAAGGCATGCCTTGATTAGCTAGGCTTACATCGATTGAGCCTCCTTTAAGGGCTTCTTCAATCAGGCAGTTAGACTCTGGAAGCTCCTTTAGTTTACAGATTGTTTTTTTTAGAATGGGATGTTTTGCTTTCAGTGAACCATCAGCCTGGTAGGAACAATACTGATATGCAGCATGAAGAGGTTCGAGATTAAAAATACTTGGTTTTGGCAATACAAGAAAGCACACAAATAATATCCATCGTTTCATTAGAACACCTTAAAAAAAATCACATAAACATCTATTCTACTTGAGTTTACGTGTTTTTTGAAACAACATTCTATAATAGACTTTTACTGCCCGCTCTTACTGAGTACGGATTGTATACTGAAGTGAAGCATGGTTCGCGTTGTCCTGGGGCTCCGGTGCGAGCTTACGAGCTACCTTACCCCCAAACTCACGAAGCTCATCACCTCAAGAACATCTCACCACCCTCTGCGCCCTCCGCGTTCTTTGCGCTCTCTGCGTTCAAACACCTCGGAGACAATTTCACTCCACAACCCGGGACCTACACAGATGATTTCGATGCACTACCCTTCATGCTACAGGCTTTCTCTTTCAGGAAAAATTCATTTTCTAAACGCGCAAAAATTTTCTTCGCTGAAAGACCTATCTCATCAAGCAACAACGAGTGCTTCCCTTGCGCGACAAACGTCTCTGGTACGCCGAAATTAAAGACTTGTACATTAGAATACCCTTGCGACATCAAGAAGTTATTGATAATCGAACCCATCCCGGAAACAACGGAGTGCTCTTCAACAGTAATGACCTTCGTATGCGTCAACAGCAATTTACACAGCGTCTCTGTATCCAAAGGTTTTACGAAAATCGGATCAAAAATTGTCGGATTAAGCCCTTTCTCCACAAACATCTCACGCAACTCAAAGGCCGTTTTATCCATGGTTCCCAGAGAAATAATTAACACATCTTCACCGTCGTGAAGAATCTCTCCACGACCAAGTTTCCTCTTCTTCAATGGAATATCTGGTTCTTCAGTAGGCTGGTTTGGATAGCGTATTGCTGTAGGTAATCCATAAGAGTGTGCAGACTCCATAAGCTCTTTCAGTAAATGTCCACTTCGTGGCTGAGCAATGACCATATTGGGCATCGCATTGAGGAATGAAATATCATAAACCCCATTATGCGTCTCTCCATCTCCACCAGCTATCCCAGCACGGTCGATAGCAAAAACGACAGGTAACTCCTGAAGACATACGTCGTGGAATAGATTGTCAAACGCCCTTTGAAGGAATGTAGCGTAGATCGAAGAAAACACTTTCATCTTACTGCCGTAAGCGATTCCACCGGCAAAGGTGACGGCATGCGGCTCGGCAATACCGACATCCAAACACCGGTCAGGAAATTCTTTCATAAATGCATCGATAGACGATCCTGCTGACATCGCGGGCGTCACACAAACAATACTTGGATCGTTCTCGGCCATCTTCAGAATATGTTTACCAAACACTTTTGGAAAGGTTGGCTTTTGTGATGGTGTGGGTAAAAATTTACAAGTGTTCGGACAGAATGGCTTCGCTCCATGCCACGTAACAGGATTCTTGATTGCCTCTTGCATCCCCTGACCTTTCTTGGTAAGGACATGAAGAATGACAGGCCACTGCGAGTTTTTGACCCCTTCAAGAGCTTCGACAATCTCTTGGATATCATGTCCATCAATCGGTCCTATGTAGTTCAACTCATACTGTTCGAAAAAGGCCGCAGGACTCACCAGATTTTTCAGAGACTCGGTAATCTTGTGACCTTGTTGAGAAAGGACGCTGCCATACCCGGGTAGCTTATTGACAAATGAATCGAGCTCTTGGTAGATACGGCTGATCGTCGGATTATTGATCATGCGGCTTAATATTTTTGTGATGGCTCCAACATTTTTGGATATCGACATTTCATTATCGTTGAGGATTACGACAAAACGTTTGAGATCGCGTTTGATATTATTAAGCGCTTCGAGAGGTAACCCACAAGTGAGTGTGGCATCACCGATAATAGGGATAACATATTCATCGCGTTTTGTGAGGTCGCGGTTCTTAGCGACACCACGAGCGAGTGACAAGGCCGTCCCGGCATGACCCGCATGGAAATGGTCGTATTTCGACTCTTTGGGGTGACTAAACCCGCTTAACCCATGATACTGCCTTATGGTTTCAAATCGATCATTCCTTCCGGTCAAAATTTTGTGCACATAAGTTTGATGGCTGACGTCCCATATCATTTTATCAGTAGGTGCATTAAACACTTTGTGTAAAGCGAGGGTAAGCTCAACAACTCCTAAGTTTGAAGCGAGGTGGCCACCGGTTTCCGATAGGACTTCGATGATGCGTAAACGAATTTCTTTGGCCAGCTCGTTGAGTTGATCGTAGGACATATCTTTCAACGAATCGGGAGAGACTATGGAGTCTAGTAGTTTATCATTCATAATTATCTACAATGGGTAAGGTTAATCTGTTAATGAGAGGGTTGATTGGGAGAAAAATTTTCTGTTATAGGCTGCTGATCAGCTCCAACCTGCAACTCTCCATTTCTCTGTTTGATTAGTTGCTCAACTTTGCGTTCTGCATCTGTCAAATTCTTGCCGCATGTTGTGATCAGCTTATCAGCTTCCTCATACAACTTTAGAGATTCGTCTAATGACACACTACCTGAGTTAAGCTTTTCCAAAATTTCTTCGAGTCGTGCAAAAGCCTTTTCAAAATTTACTTCGCTATCTTTTTTGGTCACTTTGGTACCACTTTGTTAATAGTTGATAGAGCTTCACCATCAGATAGCATAAGTCGTATTTTTTCGTCTTCCTGTATCTGGTGTACTGATTTTATAACGGAACCGTCCTTTTCAGA
>JAJFMC010000207.1 GCA_021772365.1 Chlamydiota bacterium | reverse complement strand
TTTAAAGAAGGAATTAAATTTTATACTAAAGTACTAGGGCTAAAGCTTTTATCTGAAGCACCTGAGTATAAATGGGCAGAACTCCAAGGAAATGATGGTGCCATGGTAGGAATATGTGAAAGCTGTGAACATACCCCTATTTCTGCAGGCGGCAACGCTGTTCTTACTTATTCCGTTACAAATATTGAAAAATCTATAGAAGATCTCAAAGCTAAGAGCGTGGAACTTGTTGGTGAAATGCAAGTGGTTCCTGGACACGTAAAGCTTCAGATGTTTAAAGACAAAGACGGAAATCTTGGCCAGCTAGCTCAAGTACTTGAAAATAAGTAAACAATTGAAAAGTACCAGTTTAATGATTATTTATTTACGTGTCATACGACACATAAAACTCTGCATTACCGAATAAGTCGTACGGGAGTGTAGATAATTATTAATCGGCTCTCTTTATCTCTCTGTGATCTCTGTGTTGAATATTAGGTTTTACCACAGAGAGCACAGAGTTCACAGAGATTTTTTTGAGAGTACCAGTCAAATTATTTGGATGTAGAGGGAATTGCATAAATATTTGGGCTGTTTTCTAGGCCTTTTTCCACCTCGCTTCGGGCTCGTTCTTGTAAACAACGCATGGTTGGCTACGAACTCCGCCCCTTGCGAACCAAAAAAAATCTCTAGAAAACTGCTTCAACTATTTTTGCAATTCCCTCTGTATTGATTTTTAAAAAAACTTTTTCTTTCTACGGCCCCTGTAGAAGAAAAATGTGATTGCGATAGCACAAAAACCGATGACAGGACCATCCCCTACTTCCGTATAAAGGGTATGATAGTGGTACCTGGAAACTGTAGTGAGGAGAGAGTCCGCATTCCACTTACCCTGTTCGTCATATTCATCGAGGGCGTCGATGGTACGTCCGAGGCTATCGATGGCGCAAGTAATCCCCGTGTTACACGATCTGATAAGCGGCACACCTGATTCCACGGTACGTAGTCTAGCATGCTCAAGATGCTGAGTGGTTAGAGAAGAATCCGGATACCACACATCACTGGTTAAGTTGACAAGAATTTCGGCTCCATTCTGTCGGCTTTCTCGCATGACATCCCCAAAAGTTTCCTCATAGCAAATAGAAACTCCTATTGGAAGGGTATGGCTATTCAAGATTTTCGCCTCTTTCCCACATGTAAACGACCCCTGTACACCGTAGGATTTAGCGAGTTCTCTACAGAATTCAAAGGGGATGTATTCGCCCATAGGGACAAGAATGCGTTTTTCGTACCTCTCTGACTCGTAGGGCCAGGAGGGATCGAGTTCTTTGTTAGGACGGATCATGACAGCTGCACTAAAATGTTCCAGGTCTGCTTCCCCTACTTCGTCAACATCTTCTAAGCCTAGAAGAATAGGAGCATGAAAAGTGTTGGCTATGGCCTGCGCCCAGTAGGCGTTATTAACAAAATAAGTGTTACCTTTAGCTGTTTGGATCTCTTTTGCAAAAGGCAATTTCAATGGAGGGAGGTGCTCTAAACTCTCTGGACCATAGTGTTTTTCAAAACGTGTTTTAACAGTCTCATATGGGTAAATGAAGGTATAAGTACCAAGAGGAACGACGAATTCAGGAAGGACAACTAGGTCGACGTCATGTCCTATATTCTTTTTTGTAATGGAAAGGATCTGTTCCCACTCATCTATCACATATGCAACAAATTCGGAAGTGCTTTTTATTCCCAATGCCTCTTCCACAGGAAATGCTGTCTGGGCAAGGACGACATTTAGAGAGTCCCCATTCTTATCAGCTGTATCGTGGTACAAATAGTGACTCCAACCATAAACGTAGGGTAGAATCGCACAGACTGCAAACACTAAAACACCTTTTTTACTGTACGAATTGATAGCTATTTTTAAAGCGTAAATATTTGTTAGAATCACCCAAAATGACATCCCATAAACTCCGAATAACGAAGCTGTCTGTATGCCGTAGTGAGTGGTACTCAAGTACAGGCCGACAGGGTTCCATGAAAATCCGGAAAGAACAAATAACCTTACCCACTCCATGATTACCCACAAGGCAGTGACACCTAGGACTCCTTTTACAGACGACAAGTTTTCTTTTGTCACAAAGCTAGTAACAAGTCCGAACTGTAACCCCATCACCATACAAATAATCAAGTACACCGGATAAATGTAAGCATAGGGGTGAGAAATAAACCAATAGAGCTGAACGAGCTGAACACAGAAAAACCAGATTGCACCTCTAAAAAAGCGAATTTTTGGATCTTCCACATCGATGACTGTCCCCCAAAAAAGGGCGAAGCCGATCGTTGCAGCTAGAGGACCTAGCCACCATAGCAGTGCTGGCTGCCCGAAAGCTACAATAACAAAAGAGAGTATAGATAAAGTTATTTTCTTTTTTGTATAGCCTGAAAATATATTTTTTACTAATTCCACAATAGTCATCCTAATTACAATAAATGAATGATAACATCTTACTTAGTAAAAATAAATTAAATATTACATCCCCGATTAGGACCCAATGTTCAACTTAAAACATATACTGCTCTCACGCACAAAAATGGGACAGAATTTAAAACGCGAAGAAAACCAGTCATGCGCTTTCACTTAATAACACCCCCTCTTACTTTTTAGGCTTAGCTTTTACCTTTGGTTCATTCACATCTACAGACAGAGCTCCTGATCCACAGCTAAGAACGTAAAACAACCCACCGATCAATCCCAAATTCTGAAGGAGACAAAGCTTTTGTTGATCAAAATTCTCTCCGGGGTGAACATCCCAAAAATTGTTCAGTGTCACTAAGGCGACTCCAGAAACAATAATTAAAATAAGAGCACCGAATCGCGCTTTAAAGCCGAAAAAAACCATCAACCCACTAAGAACTGTCAAAACGAGATATCCCAAAGCAAAAATTTGAGGTGATGGATATTGATGAACTTCAAAAAGTTCTATCAACTCATGAAGTTTTAGAAAGTGAGCAACACTACTCCAAATAAAATAAAGACTAATGAGTAATCTTCCGATACAGATTCCTAATGAATTAACACTTTGCATAATATCTCTCTACCATTGATAATTTTTGTAAAATATTTCTTCGCCTTTTCTCCACTCGCTCCATTCAGGGTTGCCTGTTTTTTCATTTCGCAAGTGCAGGGTTTTGCCATTATAAGTAACTTCTGAGGCAATCACTACCGTTTTATCCTTGTAAGAAATTTTTGAACCACGAACAGAGACGAGTTCATGTTCTTTGACTTCGAATTTCTGATTTTTCAAGTACCAGTCAGGCCCTAAAACGACGTAAAGCGAATCGTTCGGGCCACCAAACCGTAGGACAATGGCATTGCCCATACCAGTCATTTTTGGAATATTCAAGACTTCGGTGACTCGACCATTCAGAGTTTCGATTGTTTCGGGATCATAGGAATCGCGAGGAATGAGCTCTTCGAACTCAAGTCCAGCCCCACCAACGAGGGCAAATGAAGTGTTAGTCAATGCTAAGCAAAAAAAATTTAGAAACACTAACTGTCTGATCATGACAACTCCAACAAATGGTCACTAAGCGCAACCCCAAAAATACCTGGGAAGCCGTTAACAATCAAGATTTTTTTTTAATCAACTATTCCAATTCTTGTTCATCCTTTAACAAGAAGCAAAGTACGAATGAGAGAAAAAATGAAATAGGAAAACAGTAAAAAGCAAATTGATAATCTCCTGTAACCAAAATAGAAGTCCCGGAGTCCGTCATATACCCGGAATGAACATCCATTAAATACCCAACAAAAGGCTGCAAGGCAGAGCCAGCGATCATGACAAGGAAGTTTGTCAAAGCAATAGCCGTTCCTTTTGCTTTTCTTGGGTTGATATCCACCGCATAACTAAATGTTAG
>JAJFMC010000206.1 GCA_021772365.1 Chlamydiota bacterium | reverse complement strand
TCTTCGCATTGAATTGACTTTGTTCTCGATTTCACGTGCGAGCCCTTCGATGATCAGTTCTTCATTTAGTTTTGTATCGAGGACGATGGTGATATTGTCAACGTTCGTTGCTATAAACCCGTCCTTTACTTTCCTCGATACTTCTACATCTTGATTTGTGAGGGTGATTTCTTCTCCATTTACGTTGATGGTAAGGTCACTGCCAGCGCTCAATGTCTCAAGCTGTGATTTATCAAAGCTACCAATCGCTTCTTTTACTGCGGGCATCAGCTTGCCCACCTTACTACCTAATGAACGGAAGTTGGGCTTGGCGATGAAAGCGACATATTTCTCTTCATCACTATCGAAAGTAACTTCTTTGACATTGAGTTCATCAGCGATGAGGTGTTGTTGCTCTTTAAGAAAGGACAAAACGGTTGCATCATCGGAGACTAGTGTCGCTTTTGGTAGGGGTTGGCGAACCTTAAGTTTATGCTCTTTCCTAAGAGCATGGCCGAGACTAACAGTTTTTTGTACGGCAGCCATCGACTGTTCTAGGTGAACATCTCTCTCTTCCGGATGGTAACCCGGGAATCGACATAGGTGAACGGAGTCGGGCATCGAATGATTTCTTAAGTTTATATACATTGCTTCAGTGATGAATGGCACAAAAGGTGCAGCGATCTTACACAACTCCATAAGAACTCGATACAGCGTAGTGAAGGCTTGGTCTCTATCGGAGGTGTGCTTATCCGTCCAAAAACGACGGCGTGAACGCCTGATGAACCAGTTTGTCAACTGATCAACAAAGCCCACGAAGGGTTCTACAGCCTGACTGAGGTCGTAGTCATCCATTCCTTTTTCTACATCGCTGACTAGTTTGTTGAGCATAGAAATAATCCATTGGTCAATGACAGCATCAGGCTTGACATGCTGCTCTTCAACAAAAGACACCGATGGCTTCCAGTCATAAATGCGTGCGTAGGTAACAAAGAAACTGTAAGCATTCCAAAAAGGAATGAGAACCTGCCTGAGGACTAACTCTACACCACTTTCTTTAAAGCATAAGTCTTCGGCGCGAACTGCTGGACTATGCATCATATAAAGGCGTATAGCATCGGCGCCATATTGATGAACGACCTCCATAGGGTCGGGGTAGTTGCGTAAACGTTTACTCATCTTAGTACCGTCTTCAGCGAGAATGATACCGTTTACGATGACATTTTTGAAGGGTGGTTTATCAAAAAGAGCTGCGCTGAGAACCATCAACGTATAGAACCAGCCACGTGTTTGGTCGAGCCCTTCTGCGATGAAATCTGCCGGAAAACTTTTTTCGAACAACTCTTTGTTTTCGAAGGGGTAGTGGTTCTGTGCATAAGGCATAGAGCCTGACTCAAACCAGCAGTCGAAAACTTCAGGAATACGTTTGTAAGTCTTGCCGTCTTTTTCGATGACAAGATCATCGATGAAATGTCTATGGAGATCGTTGATAGAGGTGTCTGTAAACTCCTCCAATTCTGCAATACTACCAATGACAAGGATATCGTCATCTTCGCTAATCCAGAGAGGGATTGGTGTTCCCCAGTATCTGTTTCTGCTGATGGCCCAGTCCCTAGCTCCCTCTAACCACTTACCAAAACGCCCTTTTTTAATATGTTCGGGGGTCCAGTGTGTTTGATCGTTGGCAGCAATGATTTTGTCTTTGATTTGCTCGACGGCAACAAACCACGTGCTAACGACTTTGTAGATGAGGGGAGTGTCTGATCGCCAGCAGAAGGGATAGCGGTGGCGGCAAGTGCCGTGGTGGACGACGCTCCCAGCTGTTTTTAAGTGTTTAATGATTCCTTTGTCGGCATCTTTAACGAACAGCCCTTCGTATTCCGGAATTTCATTCGTGAATTTTCCGTTGTTATCGACGGGGCATACAAGTTCGATACCCGCTTTTTCGCAGGCGTAGAAGTCGACCTCACCGAACGCCGGTGCACTATGTACGAGGCCCGTACCTTCTTCGATGGAGACGCTATCTTCGAGAAGAATGCGAAAGGCCCCTTGACCAGCCCGATCTTTAAAATAGTCGAAGAGGGGGTGGTAAGTGAGGCCTTCAAGTTCCGACCCTTTCAGTTTGCTGACTACACTGTATTCGTCATCGCTCTTGTAGTACTGCGAGATGCGTGATTCCGCAAGGATATACTGCTTTTCACTATCATTGTCTTTCAGTTTTACGTAGTCGATTTCTGGACCTACCATCACTGCCAAGTTGGAAATTAGCGTCCATGGCGTCGTCGTCCAAATGAGTAATGCTGTTTCAGGATCATCAACAAGGGTAAATGCAACCGTCAGTGACGGGTCGTCAACCTCTTGGTAGTTTTCATTCGCTTCGAAATTTGAAAGGGGAGTGCCAAGCTTCGCCGAAAAAGGCATCACTTTATAACCTTTATAAACGAGGCCTTTATCAAAAAGCTGTTTGAACACATTCCATACAGACTCCATAAACGATAGGTCCATGGTACGGTAGGTGTTGTCGAAATCTACCCAACGCCCCATCCTTTGAACGACTGTTTTCCATTCCTCGGAATAGCGAAGAACAATTTTCCGGCATTCTTCGTTGAAATTGGCGATGCCATATTCTTCAATTGATTTTGCACCGGAGAGGTTTTCCGCCTTTTCGATTTCGTTTTCTACAGGCAAACCATGGCAATCCCAGCCGAATCGGCGCGGGACACAATACCCCTTCATCGTTTTAAAACGTGGGACGACATCTTTAATCGTTCCCGCAAGTAGGTGTCCATAGTGAGGGAGTCCTGTAGCAAATGGGGGACCGTCATAGAAGGAAAAGTGTGGATTGTAAGCATGCTTATCGATGGAGCGTTGGAAGACGTTGTGGCGTTCCCAAAATTTCAGGATACGGTTTTCTCGTTCATCGAAGGATTCGTTAGGGATTTCTTCTAGCATGGATAGACCTTATTTATTTAAAATGTTGTTAACAATCATACTTGAAGATAGACTAAAAAGTCCATTTTTTTGAGAAAAGACTTGAAACTCTGTTAGCAGAATTTCTATAGTTGTAAAAAATTTGATTTAGGTAGTGCATATGACGAGTAGTCCAAAGTATGATTTCACACAGCATTTTATCACTTGCGGTCGTTGGAAGAAAGTATTTGATGGGTTGGTAAGGCAGATTGTGCAGGTTTGGGGTGTGGAAAATGTAGAGGTTGAAGAAACTGTGGTCATGCATTATGGGACAGTGACTCGCCTTTACCCTGATCACACACATCTCGCACCGATGACTTTTTCTTGTGAAGAGGGGAGTGTACCATGCGTAATTATTAGAGATGTCGATGTATCAAATCGAGAATTTAAAAAAGCTTGTAAAGAGGTTTTTTGTCGCCACTTCCCTGTGGAATGGACAGAGGATACAGACCCTTTACTACTTCAAAAAGAGACCTTATGTTTTATCCTCAAATTTTATACACGAAACTCTTTTTTTCTTCTGCTTGTTCCATGCAAACCCTTTAAGCTGTGGAAAAAAATACTTGATACATTTGCCTATACGAGCAACTGTAAAGCGGATCTTTCAAAAGAGCGTTTGAGTGCACGACACATCGATTTACAAAAGATGCAGATGGAAATAAAAGCATATCTACAGCACTCTTTGTGTGCAGAAGAATTAAAAGTTGGCCATGTTATAACAACGCAATATTCGATTGACCACCCCATTGATGTAGGGATAAACGGTAACGAAAACTTTTATGGAACAATAGGACAGAGTGGAGGGAAAAAATGTATCTTTCTCCACAAGGAGACAGCACAATGACCAAGCTCGAAGAACAAGAGATAGAAACCTTAGAATCGACAATTAATGAACTCAGTTATGCTACATTTAAATATCCGGAAGTAGAACATTCTGACGCCAACGAAACCATCAATCACCTGCAAGATGTAGATGTACCCATCGAGATAGTGTTCGGTAAGAAAAAACTGCCGATTGTCGATTTTTTGAAATTGAAAACGGGGAGCGTGATAACCCTCGACAAACTTTTATGCGAACCGGTAGACCTCGAAGCAGGTGGCAAACCTGTTGCTCA
>JAJFMC010000205.1 GCA_021772365.1 Chlamydiota bacterium | reverse complement strand
TCCTGCTCATCCTGCTCATCCTGCTCATCCTGCTCATCCTGCTCATCCTGTAAAAAATAATTAAAATACTCTACAATGATTACCATCAAAAAATGAAGGATGTGATGATCATTCAAAATTCTCCATCTACCCCAGCCCCTATTCTAAATATTTTTGTCCTTTATGAATTTGGAGCATTCGAGTATGCTGGGGGGTCATGAAATATAAGAATATGGAGCTATCATGAAACTTCTTATCATCGGCGCTGGATATGTAGGACTCGTCACCGGAAGCTGCATGGCGGAAATGGGGCACCACGTCACCTGCCTCGACATCGACGAAAGCAAAATCCAACAGCTCAAAACGAGCAAAATCCCTTTTTACGAAGCGGGCCTTGAAGAGTTAGTCAAAAGAAATGTTGACTCTGGAAGGCTAATATTTACAACTAACTACACAGAAAGCGTCCCCGATTCCGACGTCTGTTTCATCTGTGTCCACACGCCCATGAGCGAAGACGGACAGGCCAACCTCACTTACGTCAAAAATGTCGCCAAAGAACTGGCCACACACATGGAAGACTATAAGGTCATCGTCAACAAATCAACAGTCCCGGTCGGCACCGCTGCACTGGTCCATGGCATCATCGCCGACACCCTCAAATCACGTGGTGTCGCCATCGAATACGATGTCGTGTCGAACCCAGAATTCCTCACCGAAGGCTGCGCTGTCGCCAACTGCATGAAACCCAACCGTGTCGTCCTCGGTGTTGACAACCCGCGCGTGGGATTGATCATGAAAGAAATTTATGCGCCGTTCATGCTAAGTCACGATCGCCTCATCACCATGGATATCCCTTCTGCCGAAATGACCAAGTACGCTGCCAATATCATGCTAGCCTCCCGCGTTTCCCTCATGAACGAACTGGCAGGTATCTGTGAAAAAGTCGGTGCAAATATCGACACTGTAAGGATCGGAATCGGCTCCGACCAGCGTATTGGTTATAAATTTATCTACGCAGGTGCCGGTTTCGGAGGTTCTTGCCTGCCGAAAGATATACGCGCCCTGCAGGCACTGGCACGCGACAACGACTGCGCGCATCCCATGCTACAAGCCATCGAAGCTGTCAACGAAAAACAGAAACTACTAATGGGTAGCAAAATCATCGGTTACTTCAACGAACGCGATGGAATTGAAGGTAAAGTCATCGGCATCCTCGGATTGTCATTTAAACCCGATACCGACGATATGCGTAGAGCGCCCTCGCTAACACTCATCCAACAGCTGCTTGATACAGGAGCAAAAGTCCGGCTATATGATCCGATAGCTATGGAACAAGCGAAAAAATTCATCCCCGATCACGCCTCTATCTACTGGGCGAAAGATGAAGAAGACGTAGCAGGCAGTGCCGACGCTCTAGCACTCGTCACCGAATGGAAACAGTTCCGCCTCCTCGACTTCCCGAAACTGAGACTGCACATGAACGGCAATGCCTTTTTCGACGGAAGAAACCAGTACATTCCACAAAAGATGACCGATGCCGGATTCAACTACATCAGCATCGGCAAACAACCCCATTTTTGTGTATCTGAAGAAGAGTCCACACTAACAACCGTCGAGTCGTAGCACTATGGATGTAACCACCTACTTGCAAGAGAAAGGCCAAGTCGTTAAAGATCATCTAACGAAGCTGGTATCGGAGAAAGGCCTTCCACAAGACAGCCTGTACCGTGCTGCCAAGTACTCTCTCATGGCCGGAGGGAAGCGTCTAAGACCTATCCTGGCTATTGCGACAGCCGAGTCGTTCGGATGTGAACCAAATAAAATTCTGAATGTCGCCTGTGCCTTGGAACTTATCCATACCTACTCTCTCATCCACGACGACCTCCCCTGTATGGATGACGACGACCTACGCCGCGGTAAGCCGACCTTGCATAAAGTCTATCCGGAAGCACACGCCGTCCTCGCCGGTGACTACCTCCTCACCTACGCCTTCGAAGTCATTTCCACCGATGAAGCGCTAACCGACACGCAAAAGGTGAAGCTGATTACCACCCTTTCACAAAATGCCGGTGGACAAGGGATGATTGGCGGGCAAGTCATGGATATCGAGGCTGAAGATCGACAAATCCCTATCGAAGATCTACAGTGTATACACCGCAACAAAACCGGTGCGATGATTACGGCAAGTGTCATTTTCGGTGGCATCGTTGCAGGCGTCCCTGAGCAGCAACTCGAAACTCTAAAACTATACGGTGAAGATATAGGACTTGCCTTTCAAATCATCGACGATGTCCTCGACGTAACGCAATCTGAAGAAGTACTCGGTAAGACAGCCGGATCGGATATTACCAACAATAAATCTACTTATGTTTCGTTGATAGGCCTCGAGCAAGCACACGCTACAGCCCACTCACTCCTACTGTCCGCGGAGGAACGCCTCAAGACACTACCTATCACCAGTTCGATCCTAGAAGACCTCTCCAACTTCATCGTCAACCGTCAGCAATGAACGGATACGAGCTATAAGACTTCCGCTTTATTATCAAACGGCATTCTTTTTCAATACAGGATACATAAACAAAACACCTACATCCTTACTCATTTCTTTTTCCTGCTGGACACTTGATTGTATGTGCTGCGTGACCTGCTTTGTCCAGGACACTTGTCAGTACTGTATTCCACGTGCTTTGTTATTCCCCGGTAATGCCTATTTTTGAACCCTGACCAAATTATGAAACACGCTCGGTAAGCCCTTTTAGTAAGAAAGGCAATTCTTACATTAATCCAAAATCCTGCGGGCGACCTTATCGGTAACGGAGAGATTTTCGATAAATAAAATTGTTTTAAGTTGTACATTGGGTAGCAATAAGGGTGCCTAGAGGATTCGAATTGGTGTTTGGTCTTGCACAATAACCAAAGAATATAGTATCATTTTTACCATAAATAAGAGTTATTGACATGCTCTAAACCATGTGAATACCACGTAACAAAGAAAAATTTTTAACACAAACAACCAGGAAAAGAGTTTAATGACAACAGTAAAGCTTCGCCCGGGAGATTCCATTGATAAGGCACTTCGCGCCTTGAAGAAAAAACTTGATAAAGAAGGTGTTATGAAAGCTGTAAAAGCCCACCGTTTCTACTCTAAACCTTCAATCAAGAAACGCGCGAAATCCAAAGCGGCACAAAAATACAAAAAAACACGCTAATAAAGTTACCATTACTCGTTTTATCAACCAAACCTACGAGAGTCTCTAATTTGCCTGTCGCTCAGCAACTAATAGACTCTCTTTTTTAATTAATAACCAAAAAAGATAATCGCTTATGTCAGACTACTACGACGTTTTAGAAATTTCAAAAGAAGCCACAGCGGCAGAGATCAAAAAAGCCTACCGCAAGAAGGCGATCAAGTACCACCCGGATAAAAATCCTGGGGATCCTGATGCTGAAAGTAAATTTAAAGAAATCTCTGAAGCGTACGAAGTACTAAGCGACGATAACAAGCGAAGCGTCTACGACCGCTATGGCAAAGAAGCCTTGCAAGGTGGTGCCGGTGGTATGGGCGGTCAAGGGTTCTCTAACATGGATGAAGCCCTCCGCACATTTATGGGTGCGTTCGGTGGCGGTGAGTCTATCTTTGAAAGCTTTTTCGGTGGTGGCGGCGGCCCACAGCGCGGTGGTCATGGCCAAATGCGCCAGCAAGGCGCGAGTAAACGTGTCAATATCACCTTGACCTTTGAAGAAGCTGCTAAAGGTGTAGAAAAAGAGTTAGCTATCACCAACAACACC
>JAJFMC010000204.1 GCA_021772365.1 Chlamydiota bacterium | reverse complement strand
AACAAAGAGCTCTTTACGGAATGGTCGTTCCCAACTTTATCCGACAGGCCATTAACAACCAACCCATTACAGTCTATGGTCCAGGTACGCAAACACGTTCATTTTGCAATGTTCACGATACGTCGAGGGCACTAGATTTACTGCTTTCGACCCCCGAAAGTAAAGGATTGGTCGTTAACATCGGTAGTGAGCATGAATGCTCTATACTTGACCTTGCTAAGTTGGTGAAAGAAAGAACGGACAGTCTTTCAGAAATTGTATTCGTCCCCTACCAAGAGGCGTATGGTATGAATTTTATCGATGTTAAGCGAAGACACCCTTGTTTAAAGTGCCTCAAAGCGGTTACAGACTTCGAACCTGAATGGACACTTGAAGCAACCATTGACGAAATTGTAGCATTTGAGCGATCTATTTGATTTTTAGAAATACCAAAGAATATTTACGTGTAAACTATAATCCCTGTAGGGAAAGGTATCTTTATAGTAATGAGCACCAATCTCCACAAGTACTTTATCTCGGAAACGATACCCTAAACGAATTGAAGGCCGATAAGCCCTAACAAATAACCTTCTAGCAACAAAAATTGTGTCACCAACGGGTAGAAATAGATTTCTCGTCGAACGCCATCTCTGTTCGTACATCAGCTCTAAATACCCACGGGAGCATATTTTTTTGGAGTAATTGACCCCAATGGTATTCAACCACTGACGTTCATAGGAATAGTAGTAAGGGTTCAGTTTTTTGAACCCACTATGTTCTGCTAGGTAAAAGATAGAGAACGCCTTTCCGCAAAAGGGAAGCTTTGTTCGGACCCATAGTGCTTGAAGGTTTCGGATATTATTTAAGTAATCGCGATAAAATGAAAAAGCTGTCCACCCATGAATTTCGGGTTCTAGCCACATTTTCAAAAACCGCCTCCCGTACCGTACTTCTGAATAAGCGAAACGCTGTAATTCGGATCGATCGTGAGCATAATTCTTGATGATAAATGATTCGTAGTTCCCTCCCAACACAAACAATTCTCTATCGCTATCATAAACGATATAAGAAGCGGGTTCGAAGCTCGTTCTCTCATCGAAAGGGAAATTCATATCACCCTCACCCCATGCCTGTATAACTTTTCCTGTAAGATCCCAGCGTAAGTTCTGACTTAGATATACATGTGAAGCAACTTGGCCACCAGTCATATAAACGTTATAATTAATGCCTGTTGGTGGGTAGATATCTTTCTCACGTTGACGAAAGAACATCCCCCTCCAATCTAGAGCCCATCGGTCACACACGGGGGTGTGCAAGGTTAGATTTGATGAGACATACAACGTTCTTACAACGGGTGCTTTTAGGTCCGGGTCACTTTCTTTAGCGTTAGTATACTTGAATTCAGGAACAATTGCCCAGTTGGTGTGAGGTTTAACGTAGTAAGAGTATTCAGAAAAAAGTGAATCCTCACAAGGCTCTTTGCAAATGAGATATCTAAACTGTTGTTTGGAAGCTGCATAGCGCAATTGATTATAGAGGCTTCTTGCTAGACCACGCCTTGCTACGTCATCATCTTCATCTTGCTGAAGGGCACTTTGAAAATATTTCTGGGCTGCGCAATACCTCTTACAATAAAGTGCTAGTCCTCCGAGTAGAACTTGAGCTTCTTTTTTATCAGAAAATTGTTCTAAAAGTTGAATTGCTTCCCGTCTACGCTCTTGTTTTTTATAAATACTTGCTAGGATCAAGGCCACATCGAAATATTCGGGACATTCCTTTAAAGCTTTTAACAATACAGCTTCTGCAAGAGCCTCTTGCTTCATCCAATTGAGTAACCGTCCATGGTAAAGGAGGTAATCGCAGTTTTTTGGCATGCACTCGATGAGATACTCATATATCGCCAAAGATTTATGTCTTGTAGAGTCATCTATCTCCCATTGATGGGCGAGTTTTTCCAATCCCGGATTAATTATTCTTGCGCATTTGTTGCTCTTAGACACATTGTTTAAATAGGAATAGGCAGTGACCCAATTCTCTCTCCACAGGTGAAGGTACCCTTGTTGGATGGTCGCTTCTAAGAAGTCGGGATCAAGATTTTCAGCTTTGAGAAGAGCATTGCTAGCGTTGTCATAGTTACTAATCTGAATATATAACAGCGCAAGCTCATACCAATATTCTGCATCATTAGTTGTTAAATTTGTTTGTTTGTCGTACTCCCTGATTCGCTGGAAAACTTTTTCTGTGTCTTCTGGAGGTAGGATTTTTTCTTCAATAATTGGCACCGATACGGCACTTGTTAAAGAGGCTTGTAGCAAGAAGCATGTAATCATTAAAAAAAGTCTAAACACATTCATTTTCCGAATCACCAAAACCAAATCTTCAACTTGTTTGGGTATAACACCTACTAACAATTAAAAAAAGTGTAGATAAATAGTACGTCCTTAAAAAATTATGGCAGTAGCTTGGCCAGTCGTATCTATTCACGGGTTACACCTGGGATGACACAAACTTGAATAAGTAACCTGTTTTTAGCCCTTTTATTTCCTGCCAGCTTTGTCTCCAAATTGAAGTGTTATACCCTGCTCATCCTGTAAAAAACTCTAAATAGAATGGCAATTAGTAATCACGTTTATTCGTGATAAACTGGGGCGTGAAATGACACGATTTACAGAGTGTGAAAAGCTTGTGATTTGACTAATTTATGGCATCCCAGATTACCCCCCAATGTCATTGAATTAAAATAATCACTGACCATTCTAAAATTCTGCATCACCGGATAGGTCGCGCGTAGCGACGTGGAGTAAAACGAGGCATCGTTTTTTTGCTTTGGTAATAGTATGAATTTGATAACCGGTATATATTCTCCCTAGAACCTCTGTCGAATAGCAAAAAAGTATGTCTTACTTTACTCCACGACGCTACGCACGGAAGTGTAGATAAATTAAATATATCCATGATTTATGAGGAGTTTTATTGAAGATAGGTTTGCTTTTTGGTAATAGCTTTGTACAAAAAGTACAGGGCTACAGCGAAGATGCAATAGCTGTAAAATCCAAACACACCACACTCCCCTTCCAGCCCACAAATTGACTCAATAGGATACACCACGAATGGAGTAAGAAACTGACCCATAAACAAACATGATGTTAATATTCCCATCATGAACCCCCGAGACTGTAGAGGTGTCAACTCTGCCACAAGAACTGAAGCGTTGGGTACGGTCCACCCGAAAGCGATCCCTAAAAAAATGAGCCCAGTAAATATTTCCGGATATGTCGTAGCGTTAGAGAAACAGAAAAAGCCAATAGCTAGGCTAAACAAACAAACGGTAAAAATTTGGTGGTGAGAAGCGTATTTTCTTACATTCGGAAAGAAAAAAGCTGCTATCGTTGAAGACACCGTTCCGAATGCTAAAATAACACCATTGGTTCCTGGTGGTGTTTCAAATATATCCTTTAGCAAAAATGGTAGTTTCATGGGGACGATATAGATCATCATTTTAATAAAAAAAGTAACGGCCAACAACCGCACGATGGGTTTCCATGGTATGGGTGGAAGGGTATGTTTATCCAACTGTTTTTTTTCGATTTTTGGTTCATATAAAAAGATCCATGCAGGAATCACGAGAAGTAAAGGAAATAGATCTAGAAAAAAAGGTGCTCTCCAGCTGTAGTGAGCGAGAATTCCCCCGGTAATCAGGAAGACGAGACCTCCTAATCCAACAAACACTGATTTAAGGGACATCATGACTTCACGCTCTTTTCCAGTGTAGTAGTCGGTCATTAATGTCATTGTTGCTGTAGAGATGGTTGCTGTAGAAATCCCTAGTATAAACCTAGAAATTATAATTTCCTCTAGGGAGTTAAGGAAAACTGGTGCTGTACCTGAGATAGCGTAAACAATTAGGGAGATGATAAAGGTCGGCTTTCGTCCGACGATATCGACAAATTTACCACAAATCGGTGAGAATATCCCCAATGCTAACGAGGGAATCGTGAAGAGAATCATGACGTAAAGTTTTGGATTGGAATGATCATGAAAAGCTTCTTGAATGATGGGTAACGCCGGGGATATGTTCATGACGAGAAGCATAAGTAATGTGATTCCCAGCAACAGGATAGCTTTCCGTATGAACGCTTGAATGGGAGTATCTTGTGCTTTATTCAACTATATCACCCTTCCTATAGAACACTTCAAACTCACCCAACCTTAATTATTTATTGACAAAATAAGCAATTAATAGCAACTAAGAGTTATAGATGCGTTTTACGCATTATTATAACAAAAAGGGATTATCATGTTAAGTGCAAAAAGGTTAGGTATTGCAGGAGGCATCCTTTGGGGTGCTATGATGTTTATCATGACTCTTGCAAATATTTGGTTTGGTTATGGTTCAATGTGGTTGGAGCTGATGGCTGATGTATACCCAGGATACGAAGTATCTTATATTGGGAGTATCATAGGCTTAATTTATGGCTTTATCGACGGATTTGTTGGGCTATTCTTGATAGGTTGGCTTTACAACAAAGTGGGTGAGTAACCT
>JAJFMC010000203.1 GCA_021772365.1 Chlamydiota bacterium | reverse complement strand
AGACACAAAAATTTCAGAAATTTTTTCTAGCCTAAGCCAAGGCATCGAAAAGAGAATGGGTGCAAAAGAACTTCTCTCAATAGGTCAACTAGAAACAAGAATCATGTACCTTAAGTCGATCAGCAATAAGGCCCATGATCTTTCCGCTAAATTTTCCAAAGACATGGAGAGTTGGGATCGTGTTGCCCGAGCGAGAATTTCTAGAGATTACAGGAAGGAACGTGAGAAACGTCAGTTGGAAGTCGTTAAGCAGTACAATCTTCTAGAAGAGATAATAAAAAAATATCAGAAAAGGACCGAACAACTATTGGAGTCGACTTTCGAAAAAAAAGAAAGTGTTCTCAAAATGAAGAGCTTGGACACCGAAGGTAAGTCTGCTGAAGAAATCTTAGAAATTGCGGTGATAGCTTTTGAGTATTCTCATCAGGAAGATAGTGCTCTTTGGGTCATTCAGCACGATAATTTGCTTACAGGTCTATATTCCTGGATTGTTGATGCTCTTAATAAAGGAACTGTCTCTTATGAAGATTTATCTTATATTATAGGTGCTATTAAACGAGGCGGAAAATATTTTGCTGATTTTAGAGTACCATTTAAAAGCGGTGACGATTCTGTGGTATTCAATAAATTTCAACTCGTTGCGAACAATGAGTTAATGGGCTGTTTTCTAGAAAATTATGATAAAAAATCAAAATGTTATCAGGTCACTGAGAAACATCTGAACCACCTTAAGCTTATCCATGAAGATATGACCACGGGAGGGATCGAAGGTTATACTGAAAAAAGCCTGGATGAAATCCTAGAAATTCTTAACCTTAAATATTTCCAATATGATAGAGATTTTTCCGTTAACACCTTCAAAATTTTAAATGAAAAAGATTTGGGTGTCCGCCTCTCTTGCGGCGAACAAGAAATCGTCATTAAGCTCGATAGAATGACACCTGAAGCAGCAAAAATTCTACAGCATCCTTTCATTAAGAGAGAAACATACGAATTAAACCTGTCTAACTTCGATACAATGAGCGTCAGTGACGGGGCTGAAGCAGAACGGATTTTAAAACTACTACTGAAACACCTTCCAAACATTGAAATCCTCTGGCTTCCTGTTCCTTGTGCTATAGATCAGAAAAGTATAAATCTTCTAAAAAAAATAAAAGGGTTACAAGTCATTCACCTCGACTTCACCCATTGTAATAATTACAAAGAATTCGCAGAGTTTTTTATGCCTCTATCCAAAGAACTCCAGCAGGAGAAATGGAAGATTTGCATAGAAAATACGAGTCATTTTGAAAAAGACGAAGCAATTAAGCTCCTCGCACACTTCCCACAATCGAAATCTGTATCTCTAGAAAATAAAGAAGAGTTGACGAATGACGATGTGATGAAAGTCTGTGTTAACCTTCCCATGCTCGAATGTTTAACTCTAAATGGTTGTATAGCTATTGGTGACGCTGCGCTCGTACATATAGGTGAATATGCTAAACAATTAATGGGATTACGGATGCGGGACTGTAGAGGGATTACTGATCAAGGGGTGATCAATCTTCTAGAAATCATGGGTGACAGGCTAGGTCAAATTGACTTAGGAGGTACTAATATGACAACAGCAGTAGCATTAGGTATTGCGGACTACTGTAAAAATATCACCTGTCTAAGCTTCGATGGTTGTGACAGCATTACAGATGCTTCTGTAAAAACGATTGCTACAGAATGTAAGGGTATTCAGTATTACGACTTGAAAGATACCTCTGTCACCGATGAAGGGGTTAAGGCTATAGCAGGTACGGGTAATGCAATGATAAGCATCAGCTTCAACGGTTGCTATGGTGTCACTGAAGAGGCAATTAGAAACTTCTTGGGTTACTGCAAAGCTCTACAAAGACTCGACATCCGTGGTACAGCTGTTACAAAAAAACAGCTTCAAAAATTACAAATCGAATTCCCAAATGTCACGATTTTTTGAACGTGTGAGTCTAGTCATACATGATGGATTTAAGACTCTTACAGTTTGGTACTGGCACCTCTGTATAGGCTTTTCCACCGCAAGCTAGATAAGGTATCTTTATCTTTATTGGCTTTTTAGTTATCAATGCCTCAAATTCTCCGGATTTGTCTAGATAGCGTTTGTGTTGGAAATCCGAGAACCCTTCAGGTGAACCAGCCATTCCTACGGTGATTTCAAATCCGCCAATCAACATTTGGATTGGTGACAATGCCAAAGCTGTAAGGTGAAGGGGAAGTTGTACGAAAAGTTGCTTGAGACCCTGAAAAGCACTACAATTTTTTGATACGGGTGATCCAAAAATATTAGCCAAACCTTTGACCAAGTTTTCACCAATGGTGGCCACTCTGGCAGATAGGTTTAAAAGTGCTGAACCTGCAGCTATGATGGGACCGGTGGCTCGCATCCAACCACTTCCCTTTGCGGAGTCGTTGACAGCGTCATACATGTCGCTTTTGACGTCACAAAAGAATTTTTGGGATTGTGCTATGTTTGACAAATTAAAATTCATTTAGCCTCTACGAATTGATAATAGTCATGTAAGTTGTAATTTTAATTTAATAAGGTTAAGATGTAGTAAATAGTTTGTGTTCGTTATGTAAACTAATAAATCGGTGTGTCCCATTGGGGAATAGACGGTAAGCTAACTTGTTACAAAGAGAGATTCAGCGACGTTCCACAACATAATGGAAAATCTCCTTATCGAAATACATCTGAAAATTGAGGATGGTTCAAAAAAAGGTAGCACTGGGTAACAGTTTTATGCATCCGATCTCGATTATTTCGCTCCTCACCAAAACCGAATAGATCGCGCGCCTCGGCACTACGCGCGACCTATTCGGTGATGCAGGATCTTAGAGTGGTCAGTGATTATTGTTATCCTGCCACCTTAGACGATCTTGCTTATCATGATAAATAATTTTTAAACTTCATAGAGCAGCCTGTTTTATCTTCTATTTATGTAAGTTTCAGTCCCTAATCCGCACTAATTGGCAGAAGTTAGAGGTTATGAAAAATATTTTTAACGCTGAGTGACCTGTAATTTATTCCGTAAAAATTTACAAAAAAGAACATAGTTGGTATTGATTTTTACGAAAAAGACACTATTATATAGGCTCACATATGGACGAGAAGAGATCACATCCTACCCATCGATTTACCAAAACAATCGATTACTACCACAAATACAGACCTAAATATCCCCAGGGGGTTATCGATCTTCTTAAAACAGAGTGTAGCCTTGATGAGAATTCAGAAGTTGCAGACGTTGGAAGTGGTACCGGGATCTTTACTGAGCAACTCCTTGAAAATGGATGCAAAATCCATGCTGTAGAACCTAACAAAAAAATGAGGGAATGTGCTGAGGAAACTCTCCAACATTATCCCAATTTTAAAAGTGTAGGGGGCACTGCAGAAAATTTACCCAATCCAGATAATAGTGTAAATGTGATTACCGCAGCACAAGCTTTTCACTGGTTTGATGTTCGAGTCGTGAGAACAGAATTTCAAAGGGTTTTGAAACAAGATGGATGGGTAGTTTTACTGTGGAATTTTAGAGATAGTCATGCCTCTCCATTTATGGAAGCCTATGAGCAGTTACTAGCGACATATGGAACAGACTACAAGACTGTAGCTGCTGAGAATATTTCAGAAAGTGATATTGAGCGGTTTTTTTCTCCCAACTCTTTTCAAAATCAATCCTTCGATAATATCCAAGAGCTGGACTTACAGGGGTTGAAAGGACGTCTCTTATCGACGTCCTATACTCCAAAACCCGCTGATAGTAACTTCGAACCCATGATCCATGAAGCGGAGAAGATTTTTCATGAATGTCAGTCGGATGGTTATGTTAGGCTACTTTATAATACCACAGTCTATTATGGGCATCTACATTAAGAGCTAACTAAGCCTTCCGTAGGTGTATTCTAGTGTGATACCGTGAATCAAATGAACACAAATCTTAGGAGTAATATCACACTGCTACAGGATGGTGTTTGTGTGCTTTTTGTGTCTTTGTCTGCGTTTATTTCGTTTTTTGGCGAAGATTTCATCGCCGAGTTTGACGATATCTTTATGTAACTTGGCCTTGACCTCCATATACTGCTCCTTTGTAAAAAGCGCTAATCTGCGTTTGTTGTACTCTTCTTTTTTTTTGACACTGATGTTAAATAGTGATTTGTGCTGAACTACATTAGTACACCCTTCGGAATCCCACGAGGTCATATGAAAATTATCTCCACGAATTTTAGCAATGTTTCCAAGCTTGTTTAGTGTTTTGGTGGTTCGAGGATGAAAAAATAGAAATAGCTCCTTTTTCGAACATTTACTTAAATCTATTTTACGAAATATTTTATCCGGAATGATTTCTAGGAATTTTGCACTCAATTTTGAAATATTTACTGAGTATTCCGTGAATACACAGTCTCGAGTTTCAGGTGAAAAATCTGAGACTAGTTTTCGAATTCGTATAAACACCTGCTCCCATTGCTGTTTATCGAGTTTACAATCCATAAATTCTTTACGCTTATCTTCTATCATACATATAAATTGTTGATCATCCAAAAAATTAACGTCGATGATACGCATAACATCTATTGGAATTTTTCTGATGTATACCCAAACAAGTTGAATAATTGGGAATCGTGCCCGTGCCCGAGTGCGTGCCCGTACCCGATTATTTTTTAGATTGAGCTAGTTTAATTAGCATTGAAACTATGCGAATTAATAGCTCTCGATCGCTAATGTATCGTTTTTCTTCAATTATATTT
>JAJFMC010000202.1 GCA_021772365.1 Chlamydiota bacterium | reverse complement strand
AATTAAGTTTTTCAATTTGCAGAAATATGTTCGCCAATTTAACCTTCTCTTTCAGAATACAGATTGCAGTGCGGATATGCCACCTCTTGAGGTCATTAGGCTGGTGCCATATAATGCTGAAACGCCGGAGAGAGCTCTCGTCTCTCGGATCACGCCATCTCCTAACGTCTACGTGCGAACCAATTTCGGAGTTCCCGCTTTGTCCGATGATCATGTCATTGAAGTGGGCGGCGCTGTTGAAAAGCCGCTGAAATTATCAATTAAGGATTTACGGGAGATGCCGCAGCGTACTGTAACAGCGATCATGGAGTGCGCGGGTAATGATCGACTTGCAATGCGCCCGTTTCCTGAAGGAGAACCCTGGAGGAGCGGTGCAGTCTCGTCGATGACCTGGACCGGTGTTCCGCTTAAAGTAGTGCTGGAAATGGCTGGAGTATCTGCCGATGCCATTGAAGTGTTAACCACTGCAGCGGATGCAGGCCCTCGCGATGATGCAGAAGGTGAAGTGCGTTATGCTCGCGCGTTGCCACTTGCAGATGCCTTACACGAAGATACTTTGCTTGCACTGTCTATGAATGGCGAGCCATTAACGCCGGACCATGGAGCGCCGCTCCGTCTTGTCGTTCCCGGCTGGTACGGAATGGCGAGCGTGAAATGGATCACCCATATAGACTTGATTACCGAACCATATGAAGGGTACTTTCAAAAGAAACGCTATGTATACGAAGGCCCAAGTGGAGACACTCCGGTTGATCGTATTCTCGTAAAATCGATCATCACGCAACCGGCAAACGGCGCGACGACCTCAAGAAAAGTTGACATCACCGGATGGGCCTGGTCCGGATATGGTCCTATTACACGAGTTGAAGTCAAAATTGACGGGGAAGGTCCTTGGCATGAGGCCAAAATCGGTGCAAGTGATTCTTCTCACGCCTGGACTCCTTGGTCTCTTACCGTATCACTCCCCTACTCTGGACGCTTTGTGTTAAGTACTCGGGCAACTGATGCTTCGGGTGCAATACAGCCGAATGAAATCGTGTGGAATAGACTCGGTTATGGTAACAATGCCATAAGATACTTTCTTATCGATGCTGAATAAAAAGATCGAGCATGAAAGTCGACAATCGTTCGTGCCCCAACGATAAGATTCAACTATTTCGGTCTCTTTTCAGAGGACGTGGAAATGTGCACTCTCGCCGCTTCCGCATAGATCATATTTTTTTACATGATGAACAGGATAGATGGGATAATTTCCTGTTTTATCCTGTCTATCCTGCTAAATGAATTCAAGACGATTCTACTAACTCTCTAGTAGCGATAGTTATTTGGTTGTGTCTCTTGAACGTACCCACGTACCGGCAATGGCCGACCAAGCTCAGCACGTCGCTGGTTGATAGTGTCAATCAGCTGACTCTGTTGGACAGGTGTTAAAACACAACTGCAATCGACGATGATATAGCGCACCCAAGTATCATGAAATGCAGGGTTGTAGTTCATCAAAACATAATTCATGGTTTGCTGCTGCCTCATCATCCAATTTTGAGCACGATACGCTTGCCTGTGGTGATGTTTGTGATGAGCATCAGATGCAATGACTGCACCAACTAGGGCCCCAACGCCAGCAGCAACAACTACAGCGCCTTCTCCACGAGCTTCTACTTTATTTGTAGGTATTAGGCAGGTTACAGCTATGAGTAAGCTGCAGGTAACAAAACATATTTTTTTAAAATAGTAGTTATTATTCATAAGAAACTCCTTACGTTAAGTCCTACTACTTTATCACATCCACTATAAAATAAACAAACTTTAATAATTGACCATAAATCATTTACTAAGAAACTTTGACACTATCAATAACATGGGTAATGGCCACCTTCACTTCTTCTTTGTCTAATAGTTCCAAGGTTTTCTTTATGTATTTAGCTTTGTCGGGTACAGAAACTTCAAATCCCGAAATTTCGTCTTTATCAAGCCCTTCGGCTTGATCTGGTGTTAAAAATAGAACATTCAACTCTTTTTGCATCATCGCGCCTAATCTTTTCATAGCGTCTTTCGGCTCTAAATTTTCCATTTCCACTTCATCGAGAATATTGTGCATGAGTTCAGTAAACGCCCTCTCAATCGGGTTAGAATAGCGAAATTCTCTTCCTAAAAATTCATTTGTCGCCTCTTCAAAAGCTTGAGACAATTGTGAAACTTGAGGTTTATCGCTCTCAGTAACTGCTCGAAATGTATATTTTTTGATCAAAGATTTCTGGACATTTTCAATAGAACCTTTTATGCCAATTGAGCGAGTTTTCTTAGTCTTTTCTTCAGTCTCTTTAGTTTTCGGCTTAAGTTCGTCCACAGGCTCATGGATACTGTAATCGACACGCTTCGCCTTTTTGGCAAACCTTACTTTGTTCCTCGATCGTGATTTTACCTGCCCTAAATCCGTTGTTGTACCATTTTCTAAGTCATACAGTTCGAGGCGTAGCAGAATATTCGAGTCTCGCGAAGCATGCAATTCTTTGCGTTGAGCTAAAAAACCATTATATGTTGCTAAATTTTTCTCGGTTGGGTTAGTTTTCAATTCATTTCGTGCACCTTGTAATTCAGCGTGATTGATCCTCAATTCTTCTTTAATATCATTGTCTACTCCTTTCAATTTTTCAGTTCGGTGCTGTATCCAGGCTATTTTCAATCTATTTCCAGCTTCTTGATAAAATACGTTAGCAAACAAATTACCAAGCCATTGAAATGCCGAGCGAGACCACAATTTTGCTATG
>JAJFMC010000201.1 GCA_021772365.1 Chlamydiota bacterium | reverse complement strand
GAATACGGAACAAGGATTTTTCATAAAAATCCATTGCTTCATATTAGCTTACAGTATGAATTGTTTATATGGGATGATACACAGCTAAAACTTTTTTGAGCACGCCATCTACTTCCTGTAACTCCTTGGAAAAGACGGAGTATTTCCCTGCGTCGCTACAGTCGTATCTGACGCACTCAAAGAAGTTTTAACTGCGGTTTGGGGTGGTAATCGGGGTCTAAGGGTCGTGGAACGGCGCAAAATATCTCTATAGAAAAGATCTTAAATGGGGTGAGGGACGAACATGTACGTTACTTTCAAAAGGGGTATCAGATAATTAACTTAAATGATAATGTGAAAATAGTATTGAATACTCGCTAGAAAACTAAATAAAAGGAATAGTTTTGTTATGCCTGCTAACCACTTGTTAATCAATTTTTTGGAGTCTGCCGGCGTCACTGTCGATGGCCAAAAACCCCATGATATCCGTATTCTCGACCCTCGATTGTTCAAAAGGCTACAGATACAGGGATCACTAGGTGCAGGTGAAGGGTATATGGAAGGTTGGTGGGATTGCGATCAACTCGATGAACTATTTTACAGAATTTGTCGCAATCAAATCGATGGAAACTTCAACAAAAAATGGATGGTAATCGCTAAGTCCATTATGAATACGATGATTAACTTACAAACCAGGTTTCGTTCATTACGGGTTGCACAAGAACACTATAATCTTGGGAATGACCTCTACGAACGCATGCTTGGACCTACAATGGCTTATACGTGCGGATACTGGAAAAATGCAGGAAATCTCGACGAGGCACAGAACAATAAGTTCGACCTCATCTGCCGAAAACTTGGTGTGAAGCCTGGCGATCGCATACTGGAACTGGGATGCGGGTGGGGAACATTAGCAAAATATGCTGCTGAAAAATATGGTGTACAAGTTGTAGCAGCAAATATCTCCGTAGAGCAGGTTAACTACGCAAAAAAGCAATGCCAAGGGCTTCCGGTAGAATTTTTCTTATGTGACTATCGAGATGAACATATGTACAACCCATCTGGAAGTAAATTTGATCATGTAGTTAGCGTCGGCCTTTGTGAACATGTAGGAATCAAAAACTACAAGACATTCATAGACATTGCACGCCGAAATATTAAAGACGATGGGTTGTTTCTATTACATACTATCGGACGAAACGATACTAGCCAGTTCGTTGACCCATGGATAACTAAATACATCTTTCCAAACAGCATATTACCTTCTATCAAGCTATTGAGCGGTGCAATGGAGAATCAATTTATCTTTGAAGATCTACATAACATCGGTGCTGATTACGATAAAACCCTTCTGGAATGGCATAAAAATTTTAATAACAATTGGGAACACTTGAGTGAACAATATGATAATAAGTTTTTCAGGCTATGGAACTACTACCTCCTCTCATGTGCAGGTGCCTTCAGAGCTAGGTCGATGCAACTCTGGCAAATGGTCTTATCACCAAACGGCGTGATAGGGGGCTATGATACAGTAAGGTAAAAGGTATGGAGACAACCGTCCAAGAAAACCAAAAACAGTATCAAGAAAAAAAAGACCGACTTGCTAAAGGATTACAAAGTCTGCAGCAATCCGATCATCACAAAATTCGATTAGAAAAAAACACTTCTAATCTATTTCGGCCAAAAACTAGAGGGAGTAAAGACAAGGCCCTCAATGTAAAAGATTTTAATTCGGTCATTTCTGTCGATAAAGAAAACCTCAGCGCTGAAGTGGAGGGTATGACTACATATGAACAACTTGTCAACGAAACCCTCAAATACTCCTGCCTACCTACTGTCGTCCCTGAGCTCAAAACGATTACTGTAGGTGGAGCTCTTTCCGGTTGCGGCATCGAATCCTCCTCTTTCCGCTATGGCCTTGTTCACGAGACAATTCAAGATCTAGATATCTTGTTAAGTAATGGTTCAGTTGTCAATTGTAATCCCTCTAACGAACACAGGGAACTGTTTTATGCATTTCCAAACACTTTCGGCACTCTAGGATATGCCCTGAAAGTAACGGTGAAACTTATCCCTGCAAAGCCTTTTGTAAAATTAACACACCTTCATTTTACTGACCCTAAGAGTTTTTTTTCCTCCATAGAGTCTCTTTGCCTAGAAGGGTCACAAAATTACATCGAAGGAGTGATTTTTGATCAAAATGATATGGTCATTACCATAGGAGAGTTTGTCGACGAAGCTCCATGGGTCAGCAACTATCGATATCGCGAGATCTATTACCGTTCGTTGCAAAAGAGAGAAACGGATTATCTAACAACTCTAGACTATATCTGGAGGTGGGATCCCGATTGGTTTTGGTGTTCCGACGTGTTTTTTATGCAAAATCCCTTGATGCGGATGTTATTCGGTAAGTGGATGCTAGGCTCTGAGCAGTACGGAAAAATCATGCACTTTTTAAACAGACACCCACAGCTACGTTCTACTCTCGATAACCTATATGGGAAACAGGAGTCTATCATTCAAGATACATCCATCCCTGTTCACCAATCAGAAAAATTTTATGAGTTTTTTAGAGAAGATATCGGTATCAAACCCATCTGGATATGCCCGACAAAGGCTTATTCGAAAAATAAACATTATGATTTTTGTCCGATGGACCCTTCGACTCTATATTTAGATTTTGGGTTCTGGAAGAGCATTCCAACTTCCCATGAAGAGGGGTATTACAATCGCATGATCGAGAAAATGACGACACATCTCGGTGGATTCAAAAGCCTCTATTCATCTTCCTATTATACCGAAGAGGAGTTTTGGAGTCTCTACAACCACCAGAAATATGAACAGATCAAAAATCAATACGACCCACAACACCGCCTTAGGGGCCTCTACGAAAAATGCACAACTAAAGGGTAAATACTATCCTTTTTTTGCGTCTATTCCTTTCTTCTTCAAGTGTTCGATGATATAGCTTATGTGTTCTCCTTGGATTTCAATGTTCCCGCCTTTGACTGCTCCTCCAACACCAAGCTTTTGTTTTATCTCTCGACAGCATTCTTTCAACGACTGTTCATTCATCGCCAAACCATTGATAACAGACACGGATTTACCACCACGCTTCTTGACTTCACGCCTAACACGAACCTTTCCCGATCCCAATACTTGACTCTTTCGGTGAGTTTCACAGCGACACGAGTCAACCGGTTCACCACAATCGGGACACAACCGCCCCTTTTCTGTTGAATAGACAATACCACTCATTTATTTCTCCTACGATGCTCAGTAAGCGTTTATAGACCTTGTATAGTAAAAAGAAGTATGGCGTTGCTGTCAAATGAAAATAATCTAACAATAAAAGTAAAATAAATATAGCTTGAAAACCTTCCGTCGACCTTGTAATCTCCCATAGTTTATTTATAAAATAGATAGGGGTCTTGCACATGACTGTGATACAGGTAGATAAAGTAACTCAAAATTCACATTACGTCATTTTGGATGGGGTTGACGAAGTGGAGGCGTTGTCTAAAATACAAGCTCTCCAGGATGAAACTCAAGTTGCTTTGGATGCGATCACTTTTTTTACAGATGCATTGCAAGCTGCAACAGAACGTGGCCAGGTAGTCTCCTTGCAAGTTTATCCTTCCGATACGCAGGGTATATTTTTTCAAAAAAAGATGATAATTATGGGGTTAGTAATTGGAGTTGTTTCTGTTACTGCGTGTTCCCTTGTGATTCCACTCATCTTGAATGATACATACGATACGTGCTCAATAAGTGATGATGATTGGCGGAATGACTATAACTGTTTTGAAGCTAAGGCCACGAAAGCAACAGCGGACATCTTTCGAAAACATATTATGGTTAATGCAAACCAAACTTGGGGGCGTAACATTATCGATGGCTTAGGTTCTAATGAGCAACTATTTCTGGATCAAAGAAGTTTCATCAAAAATCTTAAAGTTACTTGTGAATATCTAACACTACTTGGAACAAAAATAGCACATTTCTCTTTCGAACTGCATGTGCCTGGTCGTCTAACAAGTGGTGTTCCTGCTGCAGGTTTTGGTTTTGCAGTTGCAGGGAGTGCCGTGGGGACTTTAGGGACATACCTAGTAGAAATGTGGGGTTGGAAGCCCCCTCCATTATCCATCTCTGAGTTTAGGTTGCTACGCAGTCATCTGTCCAAATTTAAAGAATTTATTCAGTATCGAAATAACCCTAATGCTGATCAGCTCTTAGAAAATCCTTCAGCAGAAAACAATATTACTGTTGAGCAAGTCGAAACGGCACTCCAGAATGGAAATCGGGTACGAGAATATCAGATTCGTTCATATGCTTATAACCTTGCTTCTGTTGTCTACTGGATCGCTATAGGAATATTCATTTGGCAGCTAACAAAGCTTTCGATCTATTCATCCAGGGCTATTGGTGAGAATTACGAGTGGAATACTTATGAACGTTTTCCCATACAACCTGGTGTTTGTACAAGCCACACTCCCAGAAATTTTACCTTTCAGTCTCATCCGATCGTTGGTGGACAAAATGCTCTACACGATGCAACGAGTGAATATCCTGGCGATAATTTTTATGATCACACACGTGACTGTTATTTGGCAGCAACACTTGCTACAGCATTACCAGCACCAGTATTTTCATTATTGGGAAAAATTCCAAATGGACTCAGGCTAACCTATACCGCAGGGAAGGCGACTGTTGTTTATATCAGAACCAAAGTTAATGAATGGCGCAATCCACAAGGAATGGATCAAAATACCTCGGAGTCTCTCATAGAAAACGAAGGACATATCATACAACTAGACCCAGCGAATGAAAACGATAACTTCGAATCGGACGAGATCAGTAGCTCTGGACAAGATGAAATTAGTGATTTAGATTTGGAAATGCTGAGTTCTTAATACAGGAAAAATAATATTGTATTCATGAATAATAGGTTAACGAAAGTTACCTTATCGCCTATTGCTCCGTTCTACTTAGTGCAATATCGATGAAATGATGTCATTGGGATCTGTTGTTTTAATAAGCTCTTCGAACGATGCACGGTCACTTGCCATGTACCAGTACATCGTTTCAATGCGGACAATCCAGTCTTCATTTTTTGGGTGACTTCCTTCTCCACTCAACACACATTTGACTGCTTCAGCATATGTAGGGAATCCGGGAAGGGAGTGGTCTTCCCTCAATATATTTCCTCCATCATCGCAAGTATTGAATCCAACAACCTTTGCCATATCATCACATCGTCGTGCTGCCATATATTCCTGAGCATAGTGATGACTCTTAAAAGTTTCTACTGCTTCATCACCAAACTTGTCCCTTTGTATTTGGTAGCTGAGTTTCGATGCTGTAGATAGCCGTCCATAATATTCGGGATCAATAGTGCATAGGACGACTTTCGCCAGTGTGTGATAACGTACGAAATCGCAAA